>JAIPBM010000009.1 GCA_021739695.1 Flavobacteriales bacterium
ATTTCCGTAAGATTCGGCTACAAACCACCTTGAACTTTCATTTTCAAAGTGGTTTGCCGTCTGAGCAAACAGAAAAAATGGGCAAACGATGCAAATTAGAGTTAAGGTTTGTTTCATGCTCTTTAGTATTAACCACAACGTTTTACAGCTATGAAAAATAGGGTTTTAGCTGCTTCGCCCTGTCCCACAGGACAGGAGCGGACAGATAAACCCGAACCCTGCGTAACTGATGAGACCCTATTTTGCATAGATGGTGTTGGGGTTAGTTTTGTTTCTTTCCAAAATTCGATAATTCAAGAATTTGCCGCTGTCGTCAACTGTCGGAATGAGGATTGAGTCAGACTTTATAAGCCACTTTTCGTTCTCAAATATTTCCCCATACATAAACTCAGTATTGTATTGTATTTCCAGTTTATCGAATTCCCTGTCACGAGAAATGTCGGTTATCCAAAACTGTCTGATGCCAATGTGGTGCAACCGTACAGCTATCAAATCATTTCTGTTGACGATAAGGTTTCCAGTTGCATCTGGTGTGATTGTTTCGGATTTAAAACCAAGATTAACTTCTGAGAACGCTCCAACATTGAATTTTTCACCTGAGGGATCAAGAGTAGTGAAAATGAGTTTCACCGAATCTTTGAACTCAGTTTCATTTGGTGTTTTGGTATATACTAATTCATATAGCTGGTGATTTGTATTCAGAATCAATGTGTCGTTGATTATTTCCCATTGTCCGTGAGTGTCAATGTTTCCTGAAATGTTGTACGGGTCCGAATAAAGGAACGTACCGTCCTTCTTTAGATTGATATATTCACAGCCTTCTCGATCTGGTGTGTCCCAGCAAATTGAGTACAACCCGTCAAGTCGTGGTTGACACGAGCACAAAGCTGTCAGCAAAAGAATTAGTGTCAATCGAAGCGCCATCAAAATTAACCCCAACGGGTACTGCTATGAAAAACAGGGTTTAGGCAGCTTCGACCTTTCACCCGAAAGTGAGTTTGAAGAAACTGGCGAGACTGCGTAACCCACGTTCACCCTGTTTTTGATAGCAATTGTTGGGGGCAGTTTTTTATTCTCTTTTTTCAATGGTCACCCATGTCTTGTCAAAGCCGATAGCAGACAAAATCTTGTCCTTGTCCAGAGTTTTCGGTTGTTTGAGTTTCAGAATGAGGCTACTTGACGGGACTTCTTCGATAATTGTGAATTGCGAACCATGTGGTTGCCAAACGAACCGCTTGTTGTCTGTTCCTTTGTCAAACCCTTCAAGATTTCCATTTTTATTCCAAATGAAATCAAATATTTCAGGGTCGTATCGAACCGTATCAAACTCGAAAACTGCTACTTGAGTTAAGTCGTCTGACTTTACAAGAACCACGGTTCGTAAGTGTTTGAACTTCGCACGGATGGACGAAACTCTTTCATTCCAAATTTCGAGAACTTGCCCGCCAACTTCATTAGGGTCAGCGGAAGTGTCGATTGTTCCACCGTAAGAATAGACAATGGAGTTTCGTCCTGAAATAAGGCGAACTTTCTTCAAGTTCCTAAAGTCTTTAACTCCTGATTTCACGGTTTTGGCACCCCACGCGGTGTTGCCAAGAACAACATCGTCAAGTCCTACGTTCGATGGTTTCCAATCTGCACCGATACAATGAGCGAAAATTTCTTCCCATTCAGAACCTTCCAAAACACCTTTTCCTTTTGAGGCTAACAAATAGACGATTTCCCGACCAAGTATATATGGAAATTCAGAACTGAATTCGTTCAGAGGGTAAGGAGGTTGAGACTTGTTTACAGTTCTCAACTTAGGCGAATTTTTTGCCATTAGCTTGGATTGTATTTTAAATCATACTCTCTCAAAACTGCCGTTTGGTCAAGTGAAACTGAAACGTAGGGTAATAGCTTTTGAACAACTGCTTTAATCATGTTAACTGGAACAGCATTGCCTGCCTGTCGCTTTGCCTGTCCATCACTTACTATGATTTTATAGCTGTCAGGAAAGCCTTGAAGCCTGAACATTTCCCTTGGTGTTAACCTACGCTCACCATTTACAAGAAGATAATTGTACGAGGCTCCAGCACGTAAAGCACAAGAAAACGGATAGGAACAAATGTTACCCGATTTGTTTTCGTGCCAAATGGATGGGTAAAAGGAGGACTTATGACTTTCTTCTCTTTTGGCACGAATGTATTCCGAAGCATAGTGTTTCTTGTCCACCTTGTCCTCAAGTACTTCCGACAATGGTTTGTACGGACGAACCGGGTCAGGATATGTGAACATTATAGGCTCTTTGTGGCCGACAATCACAATTCTTTCCCGTTTTTGAGGTAAACCATAATCAAGCGCGTTCAGAACGCTGTACTGAACATGATAGCCAAGGTCTTTAAGTGATTTCAAAATAACTTTTAGCGTATTGCCTCCGTCATGTCCCACCAATTGCTTCACGTTTTCGAGTATAAAGGCTTTCGGTTGCTTTTCCTCTAATATGCGTGCAATGTCAAAGAACAGAGTACCTCGCGTGTCGTCAAGCCCTTTCATTTGTCCAATGATGCTGAATGGCTGACATGGAAAACCTGCGAATAAAATGTCGTGGTCAGGAATGTCTTTTTCGTCAATCTGCGTTATGTCACCATGAGGCCGTTCGCCAAAATTGGCTTCGTAACTGTCCTGTGCATACTTGTCAATGTCTGATGAAAAAACGCAGTTGGCGTAGATGTCAACTTCCTGACATGCGTCTTCAAACGCGACCCTAAAACCGCCAATTCCACAGAAGAGGTCGATAAAACGGATTTGTTCTCTTGTGTCGTACATGTTTCAAATTTAACGTTGTCAAGCAATTAAAGAAAGACAGGCTGTCGAGTTTCTGCTAACATTTCAAGTTGGATAAAATTGCCCCCAACGGTTTCCGCTAAAGATAATGCGTTAGAAACTGCCGTCCTTTCGCCATGCGCAGACAACGCAGAACGAAACTGAGACTGACTGACGTACGGTCGCACGCATTAGGTTTAGTGGTTGTTGTGGTGTCGTTGTTTTCTTTTATAAATCCATCCTACGACAATTAGTCCAAGTAAACCTAAAAGGACAAAAGTCTTGTCAAATTGTGTTTCCTTTTCCGTTTCGTGTTCAATTACTCGGAAATTAGCTTCCGTTCCGAGAGTGTCACGAAGCATTTGCTCAAAACTTGTCAGGCTGATTTTAGTTGTCTGACGAAGATGTCTAAATTCTGAGCTTTCAGGATTTATGGTGTCGCCTTTGATTGCCAAGTCGAATTCACCACAGTTTGACAACCAAAGGTCTTTCCAGTCAGTTCTCATAATTTGAACCATATACTTTTCGCCAACTTCAAACTGCGAGACATATGGAGCACAATAATGTCCATCGTCTCCACGAAGCCGTACAGTATCGTTTTCAAGTTCGCCTTTGTAAATCTTCAAGACCTTTGCAATTAGAATTTCATCTCTTTCACGGTCTAACTTTTCGTGTCCAAGTACCTCAAATTGAAATATGATTGCAGTTTCATTTGAGAGCTTCAGAAAGTCACCGCCCCAGCCACAGTCGCAACCGACTGCTGTCAGGTTCAGAAAAAGTGTCAAGAGGAGAATTAGATACCTCATTTGTTTTCAGTCAACGGCCAACGTTTCAGGTAGCTTTCACAATGCACCACAACAATTGGCTAAAGGTAATAAAATTACCTATAGCCAGATTTGTCGTTACCTGTTTCAATTGTTTGTATTTCAATGCCTTAAATATAGTAATAAGGTAACAACTGCCAACGGTTTTGTGCAACAAAAAAAGCCCCGCCATTGTAGCGGGGCTTTGTCTTGTGCTTTTTGTTCTGCCACATTACCCTTCGGCTCCGCTCTGGGTACGCTCCTTCGGCTCCGCTCTGGGTACGGGGGTAGGCTGAGCGCAGCCGAAGCCTACAGCAGCCGAAGCCTACCGAGCAATGCAGCCGAAGCCTGCGGCAGCCGTAGCCTACAGGGCAGGCGCATCCTAACCACACATTAAGCTGGCAGGTGTGCTAAGTGATCCTACACCCTGCGCATTAACCACATAGAAAGCAAAATAGTAGGTTACACCAGGGGTAAGCCCACTGAATTCTTTTCTGCGGTTCATATTCAGATCGATGATGCTACCAAGGAGCACTTGTGCGGGCGCATCGTCTGTTTCGTTTACCAGCACACGGAACTGACCATATTTATCGATGTACATACTGGTGGGGAGCGGAGCGCCCATGGTAACGATGCAGCCGTAGTAGATACCCACGTTCTGGTTATCGCATTCGGCCCGTAGCACACCTGTAGAGCCCCTCGTGATGGTTACGCCTGTAGCTTGGCCTGGCTTGGGGACTTTACTGTTGCTGGCTTTTGTGGGCACAAACCCTGATAGTAGGATGATGTTCTCATCTTCTGATGCTACCGAATCGACATATTCTGCCAAGCTATCGAGCGTTGACAGAAGTTTTTCCAACGCGGCCTGGTATGGGCCTATCTGCGCGTTTCCTCCCTGCTTGTAAGCATAGCGTTTATTGAGATAGTCGCTGAGAATGGACTGATAGGCTGCTTGATCCAGCGGGGGTGTGTCGAACTCGGTGGCATTGCCATAAATGCCATCGCGTACACCTCCGGCAAAATCTCCAAAACTGCCTATTGGCATGCGATGATAGGCTAAACTGCATCTGATCTTTTTCATGTTTCTGTTTTTTAAGGGTTCATATGATGATTATTGATTTTTAGATAAAGCAAGCGGGGTGTAGGCCGTGCGGCATGGCTTCAAGGCCTTATCGTGTGTGCAGATCGCATTAACATGTGCGCGGATCAGATCAACATGTATGCGGATCGGATCAACATGTATGCGGATCGGATCAACATGTATGCGGATCGGATCAACATGTATGCGGATCGCATCAACAAGGATGCGGATCTGATCAACATGGATGCAGATCACATCAACAAGGATGCGGATCGGATCAACATGGATGCAGATCGCATTAACAAGGATGCGGATCGGATCAACATGTACGCGAAAGGCATTTACCGATCTGTTGATGGTGTTTGCAAGGATGTTGTAGGATAATTGCATACCACAAATTTGCTTGCACCCGCGGCAGGTCCGCTACGGGTTATTCCAGATGGTAGGCTGTGTATTCCAGCTGGTCGCTTTGTCTTTCAGAAGGCAGTTTTACCAACTGAGCAGGTGCTTCATAAAGCCTACAAGGGCCTTGCGTGCCACCACCAGTTTTATGTCAATCGGAGCGTTTGTACGCAAATTGCGGTCGGCATCAATGCTTTGATAGAAGCGTGTATTGAAGATCACTCCTTCAAATATTGGATAGAAATGAGGGTCGTCTATCTCTTCTTTGAATTTAGAAAGATTGTAGCCCGATGAGAAGACCTGTACCTGAGGCCCGTTGCGATGTTGCCATTCGTAAACGTATCGTTTGCCCGAAATGGAAATGATGCAGATGATGTGTTTGATGCGACAACGGATGCATTGACCATCCTGTCGTAAAAGGATGTATTTCTGTGTTCGTTTGACCATGAGGGGATGGTTTCATGGGGTTTAAGTACACTAAGTTACTTATTGGATTGTTTACATGCAAGGAAAAAGTGACGGTTGCTTGTTGAAGGTGACGCAAAGGATCGGTGCTGCTAATGGTAGCTGCTACCGAGAACGATTGATACTTGTTTTACTGTTTTACCAGTTTTTGGCTACTAAGACCATGGGCTGTTTCAATGACTGATCAGGTACTCAATACTTCATTATCTGCTTGGTCAAAGGCGTATCGTCAAGCAAAACCGTGACGATATAAACGCCATCTTTCAAATGGCTTATGTCCACCGATTGATCACTGGAAAGCAATGAACCTGAAAGAACCTTCTTTCCGAGCATGTCACTTACAAAGAACTGTCCGGTGTTGGTCTGTTCTTGGCTGATAATGATCTGATTGCTTGACGGATTGGGGTAGATGCTGAAGCCAGGTATTTCCGGGTTTTCAATATCAAGGATTATGTTGACCGAACAATTGTCGTAGAACGGGTTGTTCCAATACAGGATTTCGTTCACATGGGTACAGACCAGGTTTAAACTATCGGGCATCTCTTCACTGAAAGCTTCTGGATGCAGCGGGAAAAGTGGTCCGTGCACACTTCCAATTCCTTCAATCCACTTTTCGTCCATCAGGAAGAACCCGAAAATGGGTTCGTCAAATGATAGTCTTTTGTACATCTCACCATTGATGGAAATACTGTCGATGGCCACTACATGTATGTATGCTTCATTCTGACCCCAAAAGTTGTAAAGAACGCTGTCTCCAAGTTCCATGTTGAAATTGTATAGCGTGTCTATGGCGCTTGTTGTATTCCGATAGAAAACGTAGCCGTTTTCTTGGCGTAACAGACCATGGTATGCCAAGTTGGTGGTAAATGTAGAATCGGGTGACGCGTATGTTTTGAACCATTGTTCGCCCTGAACGGTCGTGTCGCCCATAAACCCGTAGACCGTTGTTGTGGTTTCCACAAAAGATGGGTTTTGTTGGTTGCCGTGTGGGTATGTATCTGCCACAGACCATCTTGAACTTTCGTTTTCGAAGTGGTTTACCATTTGGGCAGACAGAAAAAAAGGACAGATGATGCAAACTAGAACGAAGGTTGATCTCATACTTACGGTCTTGAATTCAAGGTTTTACTGCTCTGAAATTAGGGTTTTCGCTGCTTTCCTTCTAAATAGACCTTCAAGGGTTTCAAAATAGCGGTGTCCAAAATGCGATTTCTTAGCGTTTCCCAGTTCAACTCACCCCCGTCCCGACCTGTCGGGACACCCCCTCTCTTCAAAAGAGAGGGGGCAGTTCAGCTAGCTGAACGGGGGAGAGTTATAGATCAGAAACGTTCTTTTCTTTTGTGCGCTGAAAAGGAGTACTGCATTACGCCATCCGAATGAACGACAGACCATCCAACGCACATCCATCTGCACTGGCCATCAGCGATTATAGCTACCAGTTGCCAGATGCACGCATTGCCAAGTATCCGCTCAGCCAGCGAGCTACCAGCAAGCTGCTTGTTTATCGTGATGGCGAAATCACGGAGCAGGTCTTCAAAGACCTGCCCAGCATGCTGCAGGCCAACGATTGCCTGGTGTTCAACGATACGCGCGTCATCCATGCACGCATTCACTTTCAACGCGAAACAGGTGCGCAAATAGAGATCCTTTGCCTGGAACCCATGGAGCCAGCAGAGGTTTCGGAAGCCTTTGCCAATAGGAAAAGCACGGTTTGGAAAGCCATGGTAGGCAATGGCAAACGCTGGAAAACGGGAGAGTTGCTCAGCAGAAGGATTGCAAGCACAACGGGTGATTATCAGCTGCGTGTAGAACTATGCGGAAAAGAGACAGACGCCTATGTTGTTCGCTTTTCGTGGGATGCGGAGCTCAGCTTTGCGGAGGTCTTGGATGATGTGGGCATACTGCCGCTTCCACCGTATCTCAACCGCGATACGGAAATGGAAGACGAAGAACGCTACCAAACGGTGTATGCGCAGGCCGATGGCTCTGTGGCGGCACCTACGGCTGGGCTTCATTTTACCAAAGAAGTGTTTGATGAACTGAAAGAGAAGGGCGTGCAATCGCTGTTTGTTACGCTGCATGTGGGTGCCGGAACCTTCAAGCCTGTCAAGTCAGACACTATGCATGGCCACGAGATGCACAAGGAGCGCATACTTGTTTCGGTAACTACCATCGAAAAGATGCGTGCTGCGGCTGCAGATAATCGCATCATTGCCGTAGGAACCACCTCCTTGCGCACCATCGAAAGCATCTATTGGTTTGGGGTTAAGCTGCTGGCCGGACACAAGATGGAAGCCTTTTCGGTAGGGCAGTGGGACCCTTACGAACTGGCCGATGAAACGGTGGAGGTTTCCGAAGCATTGGATGCCGTGCTACTATGGCTTCGCAAGAACGAACTGAATTACTTGAACGGCTACACGCAAGTGCTCATTGCTCCAGGTTATCGCATACGGATGGCCGATGCGCTCATCACGAATTTCCACCAACCGCAAAGCACCTTATTGTTGCTGGTAGCTGCTCTTATCGGTCCAGATTGGAGACGTGTGTACGACCATGCCCTTCAGCACGATTTCCGTTTTCTAAGCTTTGGCGATAGTTCCATTCTCTTCCGAAACGGGTAGTACTCTTCGACTCCGCTCAGGGTACGGGTGTAGGCTGAGCGCAGTCGAAGCCTACAGGGCCGGAGCCGAAGCCTACAGCGCAGAGAAGTTTGTCTAAACGTTCCGTTCGATGTAGCGGATAATGGCGCCAGCAATGTTCTTGTTTGTAGCGCCTTCAATGCCTTCCAGCCCAGGAGATGAGTTCACTTCCATGATCATCGGGCCCGATTTGGATTGAAGCATGTCTACACCTGCAATGCCCAGTCCAAGCACCTTGGCGGCTTTCAGAGCGGCATTTTCTTCATCTTCGCTCAATTGATGAACCGTGGCTGTTCCACCTCGGTGCAAATTGGAGCGGAATTCACCTTCTTTTCCTTGACGTTTCATGGCACCTACCACTACGCCATCTACCACAAATGCGCGGATATCGGCACCACCTGCCTCTTTAATGAACTGTTGCACGATCACACGGGCCTGAAGTCCGTTAAAGGCCTCCAACACCGATTCGGCCGCCTGTTGTGTTTCGGCCAAAACCACACCCACGCCTTGGGTTCCTTCCAATAGTTTGATCACACAGGGAGCACCGCCCACCTGCTTTATCAGTTCAGAAACATCTTTGGAATAATTGGTAAAGGCCGTTTTAGGCAGCCCAAGACCAGCTCTTGAAAGGATCTGCAAGCTGCGGAGTTTATCGCGCGAGCGAACTAAGGCCTGCGATTCGATGGCCGAAAAGACCTTCATCATCTCAAATTGGCGCACCACGGCTGTTCCGTAAAACGTGATGGAAGCACCGATACGCGGAATGATGGCGTCAATGTCGGTCAATTCCTCGCCCTTGTACATGATGTGCGGACGCTTTTTCTCAATGATGATGTCGCACTTGGAGTGGTCGACTACCAGCATTTGATGGCCGCGTTGTTCGCCAGCTTCCACCAATCGGTTGGTAGAATAGAGTTTAGCGTTTCTAGATAGAATGGCAATTTTCATGAACAGAAAGTATGAAGGGGCTCAGAAATGAATGGCGAATGACCTTAGCGGATAATGCTCTAAATGGACGATTGTTGTCTTACAGGTTATGGCTCGAAAGCCCATACGCCAAGGCCGAAGTTTTTGTTTCGGGGGTACAAGAATACGAGCAAGTTTCAAAATAACGATATGGAATGTAGATTTGCCCATCTAATAAGAACAAAATAGACCATGACCGAATTCATTGAGCGCCCGTTATTCACCGAGGAACACGATATGTTCCGCCATTCCGTAAGAGACTTTATTGCACAAGAGATCGTGCCGCACAATGCCGAGTGGGAAAAGAACCACATGGTCAGTCGCGAAAGCTGGAGGAAAATAGGAGAGAACGGCTTCCTGTGTATGCAAGCACCAGAAGCCTATGGCGGTCTTGGAATCGAGGATTTCCGCTACAATGCCATCTTCTCAGAAGAGTTGAGCAGGGCAGGAGTAGCTGGTCCGGCAGTGGGTTACCCACTACACAGCGATATCGTATTGCCATACATCCTCGATTTCGGTTCGGAGGAAATGAAAGCGAAATGGTGTCCGAAAATGATCAGTGGCGAGGCCATTGGCGCCATTGCCATGACAGAGCCTGCGGCCGGTAGCGACCTCCAAGGAATGAAATGCACCGCAGAGGATAAAGGCGATCATTACTTGGTGAATGGCTCTAAGACTTTCATCACCAACGGTTATCTGTGCGATGTGGCGGTTACGGCCGTTAAGACGGATCCAAGCATGGGTGCCAAAGGCATCAGCATGCTGTTGATGGAAGCCACCATGGAAGGTTTTACCAAAGGCGAACCATTTCACAAGATAGGTTTGCATGCGCAAGATACCTGCGAGCTTTTCTTCGATAACGTAAAAGTGCCGAAAGAGAACTTGATCGGGAAAGAAGGCGAAGGTTTCAAATACCTGATGACCGAATTGGCGCAGGAGCGTTTGGTAGTAGGAATTGGTGCCATTGGTGCAGCAGAAGGAATTTTCTGGAAAACTGTTAAGTATGTCAATGAGCGGAATGCTTTCGGTCAGGCCATTTCACGTTTCCAGAACACGCGTTTCAAAATGGCCGAAATGGCCACAGAGATCACCAAGGCACGTGCCTTTCTCGATGCTTGCATTGCCTTGCACAACGAAGGAAAATTGGATGCATCCATGGCCAGCATGGTCAAACTGACCTGCACAGAAGTGCAATGCCAAGTGGCCGATGAGTGTCTGCAATTGCATGGCGGCTACGGCTACATCTGGGAATACGATGTGGCGCGTGCTTGGGCAGATGCCCGCGTGCAACGCATCTATGCAGGCACCAACGAGATCATGAAAGAACTGATTGCCCGTAAAGTGCTAGGCAAATAGTCAACAATAGTTTTAAGGAATAATGACCGGTCAGCGCAACACCTTCAGGGTGCTTGCGCTGCCGTTTTTTCCGATCACTTGAACGATCACGGGTTCTTGGCTTATTTCTTCAAGTAGAAGAACACCAATGCTGCTCACTGAGTGGTGAAGTAATTTTCCGTCCATCGAATAGATGTTCACCGAAGCGGGTAGGAGCGAAGGGTCCATTCTAAGTTCGTTTCCGTAGAGTTTTACCCGAGCTTCTGGACTCTTTACAGGCGATGAAACTTCGGTCACCAATTCGCCACTGCAACTTACCGGACTTCCGTTCTCAAAACGTATCTGTGCTTGCAGCAGTTTGTCGTTCATATCAAGTGGATAACCGACCATTGGTAGGGTTTCTGCGCTCAGAAAATCAGGTAGTTCGCTTTCGTTCAAATACAGCGAATTCACACTCAGGTTGGAAGTGCTGGCAGGCGTGACCGTTCCGTAAACGTTATTCCCATAAGAATAATGGCCATTTCCGTTCAGCGCAAAAAGCCCAAGCGGAAAACCGGTATTCGTTATCTCGTTGCCAACCACATTCATGGAATCTGTAGGCGTGCTAGAGTCGGAAAAGAACCCATAAAGTTCTGCGCGGTTTCTGAAGAAAGTGTTGAAAGGACCATTCTTGGCATGCGAAGCATCTACCACGATGTTCTGAACCGTGTTCCCTTCAAACAAGTTGAGGTAAGTGTAATTTCCATGAAGCACGGCATCTCCAGATGCATTGGTCGGGAAGCTAGATTCATTCCAGTACGCATCGTAAGAGTAGTTGTAGCCGAAAACATTGCCGTTTGCTCCGCTTTGTATCAGCATGGAATGTCTTAGATGTTCAAATGCATTGTTCTGTCCCAAGCAGAAGCTACTCGCAACCTGAAATACCAGTCCATAGCCTTGTCCACCACCACCATAGGCAAAGGCACGGTGAAAATAGCAGCCTTCTACCTGAACATGAGCCGAAGAATTGATCTCTAAATGGGCAAAATTGCTGTTCGCGCTTTGCACATTGCGAATGGCACAATTGAAAGCGTATCCCATGTAAATGTTGCTTGTTTGTCCAACCGAAGCATCTTCCCTCACAATCTTCAAGCATTCAATACCTGCGTCTCGTCTTGGTGCGAGTTTCTTCAAGAATGGGTTTCGGGCAATCGGGTAATGATGGTTCAGCGGGTCTGCCAAGGTCAGCGTGTTGCCATTCACTTCGGTAACCTCAGCCACTTGTCCTAAGCTGCCATGTGCCCACGATGAGAACATGTAATCTTCGTCAAACTGATATAAACGCACAACATCTCCTGCGGTAATGGTACTGGCATCTGTCAATTCCAGCGTGTAGCTTCCTTTGATGGCGTTTGCTGCAAGTGTCATCTCAGTCGGGTAAATAGAGCCGTTCATCACGATCAGGTTTCCACTGCCACCTAGGTCAAAACGAAGTATGCTTTCTGCCGATTCGCCTTTCATGAATACACCATCTGGGACAGCAATGGCCGCATCGAAAAAATATTCGCCTTGCGGAAAATAGACGGTTCCAGCACCTCCGTTCAGACTAGCCAATGCAGCTGTGTATGCAGAATTGCAACTGGAATTGCCTGTGTTGTCGGCACCAAAGTCCAATACATTCACTTGGTTGGTTGGCGCATGCAAATCGGTGGTCAGACCAGCATTTTCCCAAGCTGTGATACGTTCCGCATCAAATACTTGTGCATTCGAATTCAGAATTGAAAACAGTGAGAAAAATGCTAGCACAACGCCAAGCGAAATACTTGCAGCTTTGGGCTTGAAACTTGTAGCTCTTAAGAAAACCATTGCGTAAATAATTGACCGATGGCACCACCTGCTTTAATGGTGAACAAGGTCAATACGCCAATGGAGTAAATAAGTTTTATGGAAGTACCGACAATGAATCCCAGCAGCGAACCTATGCCGCTGTTCAAGGCTTTGGTAAAGGTTCCGCCTGCAATCAGGTCGCCTATGATTGTGCCAAGCAATGGGCCCAAAATGATGCCAACGGGTGGAAAGAAGAACAGGCCGACCACAATGCCGATCATGCCTCCCCAAACGCCTTCTTTCGAAGAACCGAATTTCTTGGCGCCAAGCACGGGCACAACATAATCCAACGCAGTGACAAGCGCCATCAGAAGCCCCGTGACCACGAGCGTGGTACTGCTTACTTCGTGTTCTGGAAGAAGAAAGAAAAGAAACAGCGATAGCCAACTAAGAAGCGGCCCTGGAAGTGCGGGAACAATACATCCCAGAATTCCCAGTCCGTTCAGAAGCAATCCGACAATGAGGACTGCAACTTCTGGCATCTTAGTATGCTTTTGGCATGATCAGCGCGAGGATGATATACAAGAGTATTCCGCCTCCGGCAAAAAAGAACATCAGTACAAAAGCCAAGCGCACAATGGTTGGGTCAAGATCCATGTATTCGCCAATTCCGGCACATACACCAAGGATCTTACCTTGTTTTCGTTCGAGTTTTCTATCGCTCATGTTTTCTATGTTTTAGAATGGAAGGTCGTCTTCTCCAATATCGTCAATACTTGTAGGCGCAGGACCAGATGAAGCCATTGGCATGTCGGCCATTGGATCAAGCGGAGCTGGAATGTTTGAACCTTCAGCCTGTCCGACCTCTACTTTCCAAGCTTGGAGATTGACAAAGTACTTTCCGTTATACTCGTTTCCACGTAGGTTGAAACTGACTTTGATCGTATCGTTTTCTTTGAACTTATCAATCACAGACGTTTTGTCTTTGATGAGTTCAAACTTGATGTCCTGTGGATATTGCTCTTCGGTTGTAAGAACAAACTCTCTTTTGGTGAATCCGCTACTGAAAGATTGCTCTTCCATTTTCACTTTCAACTTTCCTGTTACTTCGTATGATGCCATTGGATAAAAATATTTTGGACAAAAATAACCCCGAAGAATCGGGGCTAAAATTTTTGACCAGTAAGTTTTAACTATTTCTCCACGGTGGCGTGGATCGTTTGGGTAGGGAAGGCAAATTCGATACCTGCCGCATTGAATCGTTTCAAGATATCCAGGTTAATTCCCGAATTGACGGCAAATACATCTTGCCCCTTTTTGATGTAATACACAAACTTGACGTTGAGCGAAAAGTCTCCGAACGAATCGAACAGCGTCAGCACTTTTTCCTCCAACGCATCAGGCCGTTCTGCGTGAATGCTTTTGAGAATGTCCAACGCTTCCTGAATGCGATCGTGCGAAGTGTCGTAGGTCAATCCGAGTACAATGATCACCCGTCTGCTTGGTTCGGCAGAAACATTCTCAATGGCCGATTCAGCAAAAACCTTGTTCGGAATAGTGACCAATCGGCCTTCGAAGGTGCGGATGCGCGTACTTCTGATACCAACTTCTTCAATGATCCCTTCGTAGGAATTGATCTTGATCCAATCGTTGATGGTAAAAGGTTGATCCACAAAAATGGTGATGCCTCCGAATAGGTTGGCAACGGTATCCTGCGCAGCAAGTGCCAGCGCCAAACCACCTATTCCCAATCCTGCAATCAGCGCACCTACATCGTAGCCTGCGTTGTTCAGACCAACAATGATCGCCATGATCCACACCGCAGCATGGATCCCTTTTTTCAGGATAGGCAGAAGCTGATCATCAAGGTCGCTTTCAGAAGCTTCAACAATAGGCACGATGTATTCCTGGATCAGCGCATCCAACACGCGGTTTACCAACCAGGCAATATTGAAGATGATGAGCAGGTAATAGATCCGATTCACCCACACATGCGCCACATCGGGCAAATGCAACGAATCGAAACCGTACCAAATACCTAGAATGGCAATGGCAAAGGCAATCGGCTCTTCCACCATATCAATGATGATGTCATCAAGATTGGTCTTGGTACGGGCGGTTAGCCGTTTTACCACATTGGAAAAGAGCCAGAAAACAAGTTTTCCGAGCACCACACTGCCCAAAATAATGGCCAGCGCAAGCATCCATTCTCCTACTGTATTCCAGTAGAATTCCTTTTGGAGGAAATCGGTCATTTCAGTTTGGCCAATGCAGCAAGCGCCTTATCGTAGTTTGGTTCGTAGGTAATGTCTTCAACCAATTCCACGTAGTGTATCTTATTCTTTGTGTCGAGCACAAAAACGGCACGCGCCAAAAGCATTTTCAATGGGCTGTTCACCATTTCCAAGTTGTATTCATTCGCAAAATCTGAATAACGGAAATCAGAAACGGCTCTCACGTTCTCAATGCCTTCTGCTCCGCAAAAACGCTTAAGTGCAAATGGTAGGTCTTTCGATACCGAAATACAGATCACGTTTTCCAACTTACTTACAGCCTCGTTGAATTTCTTGGTTTCCAAGGCACAAATGCCTGTGTCAATACTTGGCAACGAAATGATGATCTTGTTCAGGCCTTCGAAATCGTAAAGGCTTTTTTCGTTCATGTCTGCCTGTACAAATGTGAAGTCAGGTGCAATTTCACCAACTTCAGGAATGTATCCTTTCAGCAATACTGGGCTTCCTTTCAGTTTTACTGTTTCTTTTCCTTCGCTCATAGATATAGTTTTGATGGAGCGCGAAATTAGAAATTTGATATAAACTGCTTGGACGTATATTCGCAACCGTAACCAGGAAATAATGAAGTTTTTAAAGGCCTTTGTGGCCGTTCTTCTTTTAGTAATCGCCACTTTATTCCTTATCGGTTTTTTTGTGCCTGAAGTGGACGGAGAGCTGGAAACACGGATTGAACGCCCAGTAATTCAGGTATTCGCAGGAATGATGAGTGTGCAGAACGCGCCCGATTGGGTGGTTGGGCTTGAGAGAATAGAGCGCACCAGCGGATTTTTGGCCATGCCCGGAAGTACCTTCACCTTGTACTATACAGGAACAGAAACGGAAGTGACCTACACGCTCGAGATCATTGAAGTGATTCCAATGGAATCTGTGAAATTCAAGTTGTATAACGAGATGTTGGAGTTTGAAATAACGATCAGATTTGAGGCAGATGGGCTTGACACGATTGTCAGGTCATACGTTCAGATGAAAGGAAAAGATCAACTTTCGCGGTCGTTTTTGCCGTTGCTCAAGTCGTCTATAATGGACGTAGGGAAAGATAATTTCGAGGCATTCAAACAACTTCAAGAACAATAGTTTGAAAGTCCTTTATGTCGGCTCTGGAGCTGTAAATCTTTGTTTGGCCGGCTGGATGCATTCCGGAACAATATCAACCACATTTCTTGTTCGTACGGCTAGTAATGACCTTATTCGGACAGGAGCGTTCCAATGTCGCCTTCCAGGTGACCATAATACTCGCGTATACAAGTGTTTGGCCACGGCCACACTAGAAAACCTTGAGCGGCCCGACCTGGTAGTAATAGGCGTTAAGAGCTACTCGCTTACTGAAGTGCTTGATAAGTTGGAAGCTGCCTTCGGAAAGG
This sequence comes from Flavobacteriales bacterium, assembly GCA_021739695.1. Taxonomy (NCBI): domain Bacteria; kingdom Pseudomonadati; phylum Bacteroidota; class Flavobacteriia; order Flavobacteriales; species Flavobacteriales bacterium. The sequence continues at coordinate 15,958 of JAIPBM010000009.1, forward strand.
ACATTCCTGTCATGTCTGTGTTGAATGGCGTGAGACATGTGGAGGAAATATCCCGAAAATTCGACAATGCCATTTTTGCAACCATCGCATTCAACGCCTTCCGAATTTCAGAAATTTCTGCAGAAGCCGTTGGTGGCAGCATTGCTTTGTCTACCACATCGGCAGATACAACGACTATGGATGAGGTTCATGAGATATTGAAGCGGAAGATCAGCGTGACGATGGCTGATAATCCTTATGATGCAGCTCATTGCAAGTTGGTAATGAACCTAGGCAATGCCTTGCTTTCCATGGTTGGGTTCCACGATCATAGAAATAGAGAATTGGATGTGTTGCAAAAGATTACCGCCACTGTTCTGTGGGAAGGTGTTCAGGTCATCCGAAAAAATGGAACGAAAGAAGTGCGCATTTCGGGTATGCCTACGTGGCCGCTTATCTGGATGAGCAAAAAACTTCCAACATTTATTGTTCTTCCCATCTTTGAAAAGAAGATGCAAGCTTCATCCATCAACAGCATGGCGCAGGATCTGCAAAAAGGTTCCGACCACACAGAGGTTGAAGATATCAACGGCTACTTGGTGCAGTTGGCAGATAAGTTGGGAGTTGAAATTCCGTACAATCGAGCGCTGTACGAGCTATTCAAGCAATGGGTCCGATCAGGAGCTCAACCAATCAAACCTTCAGTACTTCTCTCCCACATCAATTCCTTTTCCAAGCGGTAAAGCAGGTGGTCGGTCAGAACGGCCAAACCCTTATCGAACGTAATATTATTGGTGATGATGATATGAGAATCATCTCGATAAGGCTTCAGGAATTTCTTGTACGAAGGCATCACGTGATGTTCCCACTGATAACGGACCACACTTTCCGGATACCCGCGCTCTTCATGGTCGCGTTTTATCCTACGTTGCAATTTTATGTCTTCGCGCACATCCAAATACAATCGTAGGTCTAGTGCGTGCCGCACATCTGGGTAGTGGAAAACAAAAAGCCCTTCCACCACCAGAATAGGTGCTGGTTCAACGGTAATTGTATTGCCGGCACTCTCAGAATTGTTGAACGTGTACTCTGGGAACGAAATGGCTTCGCCACCCAGCAGTTTCTTAACGTCAGCGAAAAAGGCATCCTTGTCTATAGAAGTTGGAAGGTCATAATTCACTTCCCCATTCTCATCTCGTTGTTGCTGATCTTGAGGTTTGTAGTAATTGTCTTGAGAAATGATGCTGATGCTTCCTTTGGGAAGAGCAGCATGGAGTTTTTTTAAAAACGAGGTTTTGCCAGAAGCGCTTCCACCTGCAATACCAACCACATAATGCTTCCTACTCATGGAGTGCAAATATATCCTTTCAGCTTACTGCCGACATAAAAACTGATGCGACCGTGTATCTTGCCGCCAAATACATAATCATTAATGCCAACTGCATTTTCTCCGGATTTTCTGCTTGAGGTGAATGACCCGAACGGTCTGAGTGCCTATCTGCGGAATAATGATCACTTGCTGGAGGGTGAGCGATTGGAACATTTGGAAGTGGCAGGCGAAGGAAATATGAATGTGGTGCTGCGGGCCACAACCGATCAGCGTTCCATCATTCTGAAGCAATCTCGCCCTTGGGTTCACAAATATCCAAGTATCAAAGCACCCGTGAATCGGATTGCCACAGAATTCGAGTTTTATCGCACGGTACGGGAAAATGCCATCATCCGAAAGTATATTCCTGAAGTTCTGTGCTATGATGAACGCAATTTCATTCTATGCTTGGAAGATTTTGGTCCGGCCAGCGATTTCTCATTCATTTACAGGAAAGGAGCTTTGCTGGATAAACGCCACATGGCTGATATGTCTAAAGTGGTTTCTGAGTTGCATTTCGGATTCAAGGACTTTCCAAAGAATCCACGTATTTCCAATGATGAGCTTCGTAAACTCAATCATGCACACATTTTTGATCTACCGCTGAACCCGAACAATGGATTCGATCTGGATGGAGTTGTTCCAGGGCTTCAGCATGCAACCGAAAAGTTCAGGAATGATGCAGGTCTTCAAAAGAAGGCAAAGGAACTGGGCGAGGTGTATCTCTCAAACAACGGAACGCGACTTTTGCACGGAGATTATTATCCGGGAAGTTGGTTGAATACGGCCAACGGATTCAGAATGATCGATCCCGAATTCAGCTTTGTCGGTCCGCCCGAATTTGAGTTGGGCGTAGCTATTGCTCATTTGAAATTGGCAGATCAGCCCGACAGTTTGATCAAAGACCTATTTGTCTATTATCATTTCGATGGTCGATTTGACGGAACGCTGCTCACCAAGTTTGCTGGTATGGAAATGATGAGAAGATTGATCGGTCTGGCACAATTGCCATTGGAACTTGACCTGAAAGAACGCTTGGAAATGCTGGATGAGGCCTACGAAAATGTGATGAACGGATGAGAACGTTCTACCTTTCTATTGTTTGTCTGATTCCTTTTTTCGGCTTTGCCCAAAAGCAACGGGTTTGGATAGATACCGACATCATGATCGGGAAATTCAGACGTGATGTGGATGACGGATTGGCATTGATCCTAGCACTTCGCGATACCAACCTTCAAATAGAAGGAATCAGCTTTGTGCATGGCGTAGATTATGCCGAAAAGGTGACAGGCAAATTGCTCAACTGGTATGCTGCTGATCGGAACATTCCAATGTTCAAAGGTTCAGATGACAGTACTGGATTTGGAAAGGAAACCGATGCCGTAAAAGCAATGATCGCTGCGCTGGATAAAGGCCCGATGGCCATTTTGGCACTTGGCCCAATGACCAATGTTGGAACCGTTCTCAAACTTCGGCCTGATCTGCACAAAAACATCACGGCCATTTCGTATTGCGGTGGACGCAGACCGGGAATGCTGTTTAGTCCAGGTTCAGGAAAAGTGCGATTCTCCGATTACAATTTCGACCTCGACCCAAGATCATCAGCTGTTTTGCTCGAAACAAAAGTTCCGGTGCTTTTGGCCGGTTACGATTGCTCGGACAGTCTCTTTCTGAGTCGAGAAGATTTCATTCACTTGAAGAAAAGTGACAACAAAGGCGACCGATGGTTGTACCAACAACTGAAGGAATGGGAAAACCTTTGGAGCATGTTTTTAGGTTCAAAACGCGGATTTATTCCGTTCGATTGCTCAACGGTTGGCGCGCTCTTTTATGCGAATGAGTTTCATACAGATGCCAGCATTCCAGCATTCATTAAAGAGGATGTAAACGATTCGAAACATACGGTTTCAACTGCAACCAAACTGTACCTTTTAGTGGATGAGAATGGCGAAGGCAAATCGGTATCGTATTGCGATCTAACCAAGGTAGCGTTTAAAAATCGTTTGCTTAAAGCCGTGAACCATCCTTCGTATCGCTAGCAAGTTTATCTTTAGCAGCACCTTGGAGCTCTTAAAAACCAGTTTTCTCGCACTTCTATTTGCACTCTTCGCTGGCGCGGCCATTGCCGGATCGGTAGACGGTAAAGTGACTGATGAAGACGGTGGGGCTGTTCCTTTTGTAACGGTTTACATCGAAGGAACGACCATTGGCACAACTACAAACTCGGAGGGCAATTTTCACCTTGATCTGAAAGACGGTTTTCACACCATTGTGTTCAGGTACGTTGGCTATAAAACCGAGATCAGAGGCGTTACCGTATCGGGTAAAACCGACCTGAATGTTGTGTTGAATCGAGTGGTTTTTCAGTTGGGAGAAGCACAGGTTGATGGCAACGAGGATCCAGCATATCGCATCATGCGTTTGGCGCGTTCGCGAAGGAAGTTCTATCAGCAGCAGGTGCGCGAATATTCGTGCAAAGTGTATGTGAAAGGCGTCAATTCGGTCAAGAATCTCCCGAAACGCATCTTAGGCCAATCCTTGGATATCAGCGGTTTGGACGAAACCAGAAGCGGTATTGTTTATCTCTCCGAAAGTTTGAGCGAGTACCATTTTAAGGCACCAGATAAGACAAAGGAGCGTGTCATTGCCTCAAAAGTGAGTGGAAATTCGCAAGGCTTTACCTGGAACAATGCCACGAGTCTCAATTTCAACTTTTACGATCGAACCTACAATCTGCAAGGTCTGAGCGACCGCGACCTGGTTTCACCGCTTTCGCCTTCGGCAAACATGTATTACCGCTACGTTTATCGCGGTTTTTACGTGGAGGATTCCATCATTGTGAACAAGATAGAACTCATCCCAAAGGTGAAGGGCGTTCCACTTTTTAACGGCTATATTTTTATTCAAGAAAACACCTGGCGAATTCATGGTGCGGAACTTTTCATGACCTCGGAAGCAGGAATCGATTTCGTTGACACCATTCGGATGAAGGTCGATTTCATTCCGCTGTCCAAAGACCTTTGGATGAAGGGGAATTTGAGTTTCGATTTTGCCTTCAATGTCAAACTTTTCAAGGTGAAAGGTTGGGGTACTTTCAGTTCGGTATTCTCCGATTACAGTATCCGGGAATATGCACGCGATACAACGCTGATTGCCCGCTACGCTAAGATCGAAGAACCGACTGAGGAAGAAGAAGGAAGTGACGAGGTGATCAAAGGTCAGGCGGTGGCAAGTATTGGCGATAGTGCCACAGTTTTCGATTTTGATAGTTGGAAAAACGGTCCTATGCTGAAGGTAGAATCTGAGGCTAACGAGAAGGACGAAGCATTTTGGGAACAGATACGCACCGTTCCGCTCACAGAACTGGAACGCAAGGATTATCAGCGGAAGGATAGTATCGAGGTAGTGAAGGAATCCAAAGTTTACAAGGATTCCATCGATGATAAAAACAACAAGTTCGCTTTGAGGAATCTACTTTACGGCTATAAGTATCAGAATAGCACAAAGAATTATTCAATCGATTTTCAGTCGCCTTTCACAGCGGTTCATTACAATACGGTAGAAGGCTATTTGATTGATTATAAGGTCGAGTTTTCCACCTTGAACAAGGATAAGGGAAGCAATCTCTCGGTTGCGTGGAACAACCGCTATGGGTTCTATTCCAATCGCTATTATTCCAAAGCGCGCATCTTTTATCGCTTTAACAGAATGAATCGTATGTCCATACGCGCAGAAGGCGGACGTTACGTAGAGCAATTCAACCAAGGAGCGGTTGGCGATGCGATCAATTCGTTGTATTCCGTGCTTTTGGAAGAAAATTACATGAAGCTTCAGGAACATTCGTACGCTGATGTTGCCTGGGGAGTGGAAGCATTCAATGGATTCCGATTGAATGTGAGTGGCTATTATGGTCAGAGAAGAACGCTGAACAATGCCACCAATTTGGATGGAACCTATGTGGATTACAAGACCAAGTATTTTTCTTTGAACGAACCAGGGAATGAAAGCAATGGTTTCAACGACCCGGTTTTTGGCGATAATAATGCAATCGTTATCGGTTTGGGTTTCGTCTATCAACCTGGCATGAAATACATGGAGCGGCCCAATGGTAAGATCAACCTCGGAACGATATGGCCAGAATTCACCTTCCGCTACGAAAAAGGATTGGGAGGTTTTGGAAAGTTGGATGCTGATTTCGACCTCCTGAAATTGAAAATTACCGATGAACATTCCTTCGGGCTGGTCGGTCGTTTTGAATGGGAAGCAAATGCTGGATGGTTTGCCAACAATAACTTTGTTCCATTCATGAACTGGCAACATTTCAATACATCACAGGTGCATGTGATGTCCAGCGGACTTGGGCGATTTATGGCCTTGCCGTACTACGCTGCAAGCACAAATAAGTATTTCGTTCAGGCGCATATTGAGCACCATTTCAATGGTTTTATCATGAATAAGATCCCGTTGATCAAGAAGTTGAAATGGCAAGTGGTAGGCGGTGTTCATTATCTCTATGAACCAACGTATGGCAATTATTGGGAAGTGACCGCTGGAATAGAGAATATCTTCAAGATCATCCGTGTAGATTTTGTCGCTCCGTTCCGAGAAAGCAACGTTCAGAATTTTGCTTTCCGTTTTCAACTCGGCTTTTGACCGTTGGAGGACAAGTTCAGTGTATTCAGATGTAGGTTAACATAGTCACAGATAGTATAAAGCGTACTTTAGCGAATTGTAAAAACAACAAGGATGAAATATTTTTTAGGAATAATTATGCTGGTTTTGATGGGGCTGACTGCTGGGACAGCAAGCGCGCAATTGGTGGTTGATAATACATTGACGCCAACTCAGATGGTGGAAGATATTTTATTGGGGCCAGGAGTTACTGCCTCAAATATTTCGTTTACGGGTGTTGGTGGACAAAGTGGTTATTTCAATGGGGTGAATTCTAACATTGGAATCAGTGAAGGAGTGATTTTGTCAAGTGGTAATGTTACCACCGCCATTGGACCAAATAATGATCCTGGAGCGGGAAATGACGTTGGGCCTATCGGACCAAGTGGAGATTCTGATCTTGACTTGTTAAGCGGAGTTAACACGTTTGACGCTGCCATTTTAGAATTTGATTTTGTTCCTACAGGCGATTCAATCGATTTCAGTTACGTGTTTGGTTCTGAGGAATACAACGAGTACGTGTGCGGAACAGTGAATGATGTGTTCGGATTTTTCCTAAGTGGTCCTGGGTTTGCGGGGCCTTATACGAATGGTGCTGTAAACATAGCGTTGGTTCCAGGTACGAATACACCTGTTTCTATCAACACGGTTAATAATGGTACAGCAGGCTTTAGCGGTACGGCTGCAACATGTGCTGCGTTGGATCCGAACTGGACCAGCTACAATGTTTATTTCAATGATAATGCAGGCGGAACATCTGTTCAATACGATGGTTTTACGGTAGTTCTCAAAGCGAAAGCAGCAGTTCAATGTGGCGAAACATATCACATTAAGCTGGCCATTGCTGATGGTGGTGATGGTATTTTTGATTCTGGCGTTTTCCTTGAAGCCAGGAGTTTCAGGTCAAATATTGTGGAGGTGGCTATCGAAACCGCTTCAGGAAGTGTGGAAGAAGGCGGTGGTTGGATTGTTGAAAACTGTACGCCAGCGGTCATAAACTTTACCCGACCAGCAGAAAATGCTGATACGCTCTTGGCTGTTCCGATCTTCACAAGTGGTTCAGCCATAAACGGTGTGGATTATTCAGGTGTACCAGACACGGTTTTCTTTGCAGTTGGCGATACGTCAATTTCAGTTGAGATTCAAGCACTGCAAGATGGTTTGACCGAAGTTGGTGATAGCATAGTCATTACAGTTTATACCATCAGCCTTTGTGGTGATACGATTATTTCAACAGGTACAATTCAGATTTATGATCTGGGACCTGCCTTCCCAGCCTTTGCGCCTGACGATTTTGTTTGGTGCTCTGCAGACTCGGCTATGCTGGATGCGAGTGCTTTAATGGGAAATCCAGGCTACACATATCAATGGAGCAACGGAGCAATTGGGGAATCAATTTGGGTGAATCCTAACTCAGATACAACCTTCATTGTACAGGCTACAGATGCGTGCGGAACTCTATCATTGCCAGATACGGTCAATATTGATTATGTGGTGATGTCATTGCAATTAAGTAATGATGTAACACTTTCTTGTCCTGGGGATAATGCAGTCCTTACCGCCATTGCAACTGGAGGTGTGCCATCATATAGCTACGCATGGAGTTCAGGTCAATCGAGCACAACGATAACCGTTCAACCTACTCAAACCACCGATTACGTCATTTCAGTGACAGACAATTGTCCAGCAGGTTCAACTGTAAGAGACACCATTACGGTAACGGTTCTTCCATACACACCAGTTTCTGTAAGCGTACAAGACACGTCAGTTCTATGTCCTGGAGATTTGGTTTCAATTTCGGCTGATGTTGCGAATGGAACTTCGCCATTTGATTTTAGTTGGAGTGATGGAACTTCCGGTTCGAGCACTACAACAAACCCAAATACAACTATTGAACTCATACTTACGGTAACTGATAACTGTGGTTCAGTTGCCACAGATACGGCAACCGTCTCTGTACCAGTATACAATCCATTAACAGCTACAATATTGAACTCAGACCTATTGCTATCAGATACCGTAACGGTCTGCGAATTGTGGTCAGACACACTGGCAAGTGCTGTTTCAGGTGGATTGGCACCGTACAGTTACAATTGGAGCGGCACGCTTATTGAAAGCTCGCTCACAAACGATTCTGCCGTGGTGAGTGTACCGTATGAACTTTCTCCAGATTCAGCCATCATCGGGCTTTATACACTGACCGTTGTGGACCAATGCATGGAAGAGGTGATGGCAGAAGTAGTAGTAGAAGGAATAAGCTGCGACATCATTCAACCAGGAATTTTTAACCCGAATTCAACATTTGTTGGGGCAACAGATATCTGCGGAAACGCTCCGCAGAATAACGTTTTCAACCTTCCTTGCTTGGAGTTGTATCCTGGAAACACCATGACAATTTGGGACCGTTGGGGAAGAAAATGCTACAAAACGGATGAGTATCATTTGAATCCATGGGATGGTGGCAATAAATCAGAGGGAACATATTTTTATGTTTGTGAATTGCCAAATGGCAAAGAGCCTGTGAAGGGATACTTTCAAATTGTAAGATAAAACCACATGTTAAAACGAGCCTTTGTACCATTCGCATTGATTTTCACCCTTGGTTTAGGGCTAACTTCTTGCGATACCATCTCAAGTGTAATCGATGGCTTGTTGAGCGATGGAGATGCCACCGAAGGACTGAAGGAGGCCCTGAGAGTTGGAACAGATACTTCCATCACGAAAGGAAGTGCCGTTGACGGTTATTTCGCCAATCAAGCCATCAAGATTCTTTTGCCACAGGAAGCGCAAACCATCGTTACTGTGATCAATCAGGTTCCAGGTGTTGGACCTGCATTGGTAGATGAAGTGGTGTTGAAACTAAACCGTGCAGCCGAAAATGCAGCACCGCAAGCCAAGGACATTCTTTTAGATGCCATCTTAAATATTACTATCACCGATGCCATTGCCATTGTGAATGGGGAGAATGATGCGGCAACACAATTTCTGAGAAACGGTACTGAAACTCAAATTGCAGGTCTGTTTAAACCGCATATTGAAACTTCATTGGAAACAGTTGGTGCGCAAACCGCTTGGGGAACACTTACCTCAAATTACAATACGGTTGCACCAATTTTAGGTCAACCACAAGTGAACACAGATCTTGCAGATTATACCACAAACAAAGCTTTGGATGGTCTTTTTCATCTAGTTGCCGAAGAAGAAGGCAAGATCAGAGAGGATCCTTTGCATCGCGTGAGCGAAATTTTACAACAAGTATTCGGAACGAATCAATAAACAATCAGATAACAAAAAATGAAACAATTAGTAGTAGCATGTTTGGCCATCGCCATTGCGTTTCCAACCCTAGCGCAGAAGAAGTTTGAAGGGACAATCGTGTATGGTCTTGAATACAAGGACCTGCCAGCAGAAATGGCACCAATGGCAGCTATGCTTCCAGATGAAATGACCACTCAGATCAAAGGTGATAAAACACGTTTGGAGCAGTCGTTGGGAATGGGAATGAGTCAGATAACCATCACCGATATGAAGAAAGAATCAGGAGTTCTTCTGATGAACATGATGGGAAAGAAAATGGCTGTTGAAATGTCGAAAGACGACCTGAAGGAGATGGACAAGAAGAAGGCAGATAAAAAGCCCGAATTCAAATACGTGGATGGAACGAAAAAAATTGCTGGTTACGATTGCAAAAAAGCATTGGTAGTTGTTGAAGGTGCAGGCGAAATGGAGATCTATTACACAGAAGATCTTCCTGCTGGCGCTAGCAAACAATACGAAGGTTTGAAAGGCTTTCCATTGGAATACACCATCGATAGTGGTCAGTTCAAGATGAAAATGACAGCAAAAACCGTGAAGCAAGAAACACTTGGAGCAGATCTTTTTAACATTCCTGATGGATATGATAAAATGACCTTCGAAGAATTCAAGACATCTATGGGTGGAATGATGGGCGGATAGTCTGCACCAACAAAAATTGAAAAGGCACTCTCCGGAGTGCTTTTTTGTACCCGCTATTTTGTGCATCAACGAATTAGGAATAAAGCGCACCTTTGTAAGTAATGAAATTTTCAGAATTAAATCTGCACGAAAGCCTCATGGAAGGTTTGGATGCAATGGGCTTCGAACAAGCCACTCCTATTCAAGTACAAGCCATACCATCGCTTATCGCAGGCCGCGATATTGTTGGTTGCGCACAGACCGGAACAGGAAAAACAGCCGCTTTCCTCATCCCTGTGATAGAGCACGTGCTGAAGAGCAAGAATGACGGTGTAAAAGCATTGGTCATTGCTCCAACGCGCGAATTGGCCATTCAGATTGATCAGCAGCTTCAAGGCTTGGGTTATTTCGGTGGCGTTTCTTCCATAGCTATTTATGGAGGAAAAGATGGCACTTCGTGGGATTTTGAGAAGTCATCACTTCAAGGTGGTGCCGATGTCATTATCTGTACGCCTGGGAGATTGATTGCCCACATGGGATTCAACTATGTCAATTTCGATAAATTGGAATGTCTGATCTTGGATGAGGCCGATCGTATGTTGGACATGGGTTTTCATGACGACATTATGAAGATTGTGGAATTGACGCCAAAGACGCGTCAAACCATGTTGTTTTCGGCCACCATGCCGCCAAAGATCCGAAAGCTGGCCGATAAGCTGTTGAACAATCCGATCAACGTTGAGATTGCCATTTCAAAACCGTCTGAGAATATCAAACAATTGGCCTATTTGGTTCATGACGAACAGAAGGACAAATTGCTCGAAATATTGATGGCTGAGCGCGATGTGCAGAGCTGCATCATTTTCTGCTCGCGCAAATCGGCTGTCAAATCCGTCAACAGAACACTTCAGAAGAAAGGTTGGAAATCGCGGGCCATTTCGTCTGATCTGGAACAGGCAGAGCGAGAAGAAGTGCTATCAGGTTTCAGAAACAAGAAGTACAATTTTCTGGTTGCAACGGATGTGCTTTCGAGAGGAATCGACATCGACAACATTGAAATTGTAGTGAACTACGAAGTGCCGAAAGATGCTGAGGATTATGTGCATCGCATCGGTAGAACAGCTCGCGCTGGCGCTTCTGGCGTGGCCATCACGTTCATCAACGGATATGATGTGAATGGCTTTGCCGATATCGAAAAGTTGATTGAACGAACGATTGAAAAACCTGCGCTTCCAGAACAATTGGGAGAGGGACCAACATATAATCCAGGAGAGAAACGCGGTAAAGGTGGAAGCAGAAGACCTCAAGGAGGTGGTGGAGGTCAGAAGCCAAGCGAGAACCGTGATGGTGCCAAAAAGCCATTCAAGAAACGTTGGAACAACCGTAAAAAGAAGAGTGGTGGAGGCGGTGGTGGACCAGTGAATTCCAGTTCAACTCCATCCTGATCATTTCAGTCGTAAACGCATGGATGTGATGGTATTGCCATCTACCTGCGAGATGGACACGCGTATCTGACGATTCTGTAAAGCAGAATTCGGAGAACCAGTGTAAGTGAAGGAAGAACTGGTTTTGCTCAGGTCCTTCTTGTCAAAATCTATCGATTTCAATTCCTGAATGTGCTCTTTCACTAATTTGTGATCCATTCCCATTTGAAACCCAAATGGAAATTCATCCTTGTAACCGCCTTTATCCGTAAAGGCAGTGAGTTCCACCATCATCACTTCAAATTTGGGTAAGGCAAATCGGTCCTTTGCCCGATTAATGAAGGTGACTTCAATCCCTTTTTCTTCGTTCGACCAAGTTTTGGTCATGCCATCTGTAGCAATTCTTTCTTCGAAGGGTCCATGCTCAGACTTCAACTTTGAAAGTTTACCGTCTATATCTCGTAGAGCCAGTATTTCGAGAAAGTCTGATTGACCTTGTCCGCGCGCGATGGACGAAATGAGTAAAAGGGGAATCAGAAATTTCATTGAATCAATATACAGTTATGTCAGGCCATTTCTCTCTTTCGCAAACTGCCAACTTCGGTCTGAGGATATATCTGTTCATAGCTCAGAACCTTATCCATGTTTATCCGCCTGTAAATGTGTTCCCGTGCTATTTCTCTATGGTCGGAAAAACCCGCAGCAGCCACTAGTTCAACAAAACTGTGAACCGTTTTTGAATGGTAGTTTGCCACACGCGGAACCTTATCTTCCACCACAAGACCTTTCATCAGACTTTCATTCTGAGTTGCCACACCAACAGGACAAGTATTCAGATGACATTCCAACGATTGAATGCAGCCCGTTGCCAGCATCATCCCTCTTGCCATGTTGCACATATCGGCACCCAAAGCAATGGCTCTCACCATATCAAAACCGGAAATGATCTTGCCAGAAGCAATCACTGTAATGTCTTTCTTCAGGTCAAATCCAATGAGCGTGTCACAAACAAATGCCAATCCATCGCGAAGCGGCATGCCCAACGAATTGGAAAACTCTACAGGTGCCGCACCAGTACCACCTTCGCCACCATCAACGGTAATGAAATCGGGCTGAATACCCGTTTTGATCATGGCTTTGCAGATATCAACGAACTCTTGATGTCTGCCAACACACAACTTGAAACCAACAGGTTTTCCGCCTGAGAGGTCTTTCAATTGTTGTATGAAATTCAACAATCCTTCGGCATCAGAAAACGCAGTGTGATGAGTAGGTGAGTAAACCGTAGTGTGTGGTTTCACCTTTCTGATTGCAGCAATTTCCTCCGTGTTTTTAATGGACGGTAAAATGCCACCATGACCCGGTTTTGCTCCTTGTGAAAGCTTGATCTCAATCATCTTCACACTTGGGTGATGAACGTGCTCTTCGAACAACTCAGGCAAAAAATCTCCATTTTCGGTACGGCAACCGAAGTAACCGGTTCCAATTTGCCAGATAAGATCACCTCCTGGTTGCAAGTGATAAGGGCTTAATCCTCCTTCGCCTGTGTTATGAGCAAATCCTCCTTTCTTGGCACCTCCGTTCAAAGCCAATACCGCATTTTTACTTAACGAACCGTAGCTCATGGCCGAAATGTTCAATACACTGGCAGAATATGGTTGTTTGCAATTCGAATTCCCGACCAGAACTCGTGGATGTGCTTCAATGTCAGTGGCATCCTTGGCGTAGATCGAATGCTCCATCCATTCATAACCTTCACTGTAAACATTTTCCTGTGTGCCGAAAGGCGTTGTATCAGTTACGCCTTTGGCTCGTTGATACACCATCGAGCGTTGGATACGATTCAGCGGCCTACCATCAGTATCTGTCTCCACGAAATACTGCATGATTTCTGGTCGGAATTTCTCCAAGAGAAACCGGAAATGACCGACTACGGGGAAGTTTCGGAGAATGGAGTGCGGTTTCTGAATCAGGTCGTAAATGCCTAACAGAACGATCGGAAGTACAACGATCAATGTCCACAGAATGGGAGGCCAAACCAAGGAAATAAGTCCGATACCGGAGAGTAAAATGGTGGATATCAGAATAAACTGTTCTCTTACTTTCATTCTTTATCGGGTTTTGAGAGCTTGTCTTTTAGATGATAAGTCGAACACCGCCCAATTGTTCAATTTTGTAGGGGAAGTGGTCGCCAGGCGAACCGATGAACATGAAGTTTACGGGTATTTTCCACTCTTCCGAAAGGCGGTCAATCAGTTCTGGACCGAATTTATCTTCCACCGCAATGAATTCGATGTCAATAGCCGGATACTCGCGGTCCAACACATCAAGGTCTGAAACAAACTGGTCAGTTGGTTTTTCGCCTTTTTCGAATGCCGCGACTACTTTAAGCTTCTTGGTGTGCTCGTTATTCTGAATGTACATCATCACCTTATTTAAGGTGGCCACGTCATCATCTTTTGTGAAATAGACGAACTCCTGCGAATTGATCTCATCGATCAGGTTTGTAAGATTCGTATTTGATCGGATAAAGAAATTCTGAACTGGCGTGAAGGCGTATCTAAGAATACTCAGTAGCAAACGCAGCAGCAGCGTTCGGTTCAGCATAACCATTACCAACACAAATGTTGGAATGAAATACTTAAGGAAAACAGCTAAGTAAGCGGGGTTAAGCACCGCATTTCCGATAATGGCAATAACAACGGCAGCAATCGCCACAATCAATGATATCCATGAAGATGTTTCGGGGCGCGGAAGATTCTTCCGTCTCACCTTCAAAAGCACATTTCCTAAGCCAAAAAGTACCATCACCGAAAGGAAAGCTATGGTGTAAACACCAGCCAACGCACTCAGTTTACCTTTCGTGATGAGCAGAATGGAAACACAGAGTAAAAAGAACACGATGGAGATGCGGTAGGCACTTCCTCGTTTATTCTTTTTAAGTAAAAACTGCGGAAGCACACGGTCCAAGGTCATTCGTTCTACAAGACCGCTAACTCCAATGTATGAAGTAAGAACCGCACCGCTGAGAACAAGCGCAGCATCAACAGAGATCAGTATGGAAAGCCAAGTTCCGCCAGTGATGTTTCCCATGTAAGAAAGGAGTGCTTCTTGATTGGTTTCAACGGCTTCCATTGGTACTATTGCCAAAGCCAAAAATGCCATCAGCGGATTGAATACCGTAACCACGATCCACATGTTGCGGAGCGTTTTGGGAAAGACGCCTTCCTGTTGTTCTTCTACAAAGTTGGCGGAACTTTCAAAACCGCTGATGCCAAGCATGGCTGCAGCAAAACCGAAAAACAGGGCAGTTAGAATTCCACCTTCAACTGGCATGGCAAAATTGTCCATGAACACCTGAAACCCGTTTGTGATGAGGTGAAAACCACAGAATGCGGAAAGCAGAACAAGTGAACTCAAGTGGAACAGAAAAATGGCGATGGCAACCTTAGATGATTCTCCAATTCCGATAATGCTGAGTCCCATAAAAGTGGCCAAAAGCACGATGGTGGCGATGATTATGGGAAGCTGATGCACCAGACTGTGCAGGTAATGCATTGCCTCGTTTGCCGAAATAACCGCGGTTGCCATATAAGATAGTAGCGTGAGTGCTGCCGCCAACGATGCCATCGATTTGCTGGTAGTGTTGAGCAGCGCGTTGTAAGCGCCTCCGTTCAGCGGCAGCGCACCAACCACTTCGCCATAGATCTTGCGGAAGAGGAACAGAACCGCGCCTACCATCAGGAGTGAAATCCATGCATACTGACCAGCATACATAATGGCCAGCGCAGAAACATACAGACAAGAAGAACTTATATCGTTACCCGAAATGGCTGTGGCCGATAGTTCATTGAGCTTTTTACCAACCACTTTTTTCATTCAAATGAGATTAATCCGTCAAAGACAGAATGCTGGGAAACATTGATTCGCGATGGATTCGCAAGCTAATGAAGTTGAGATAGAATGAAAAGGTATTCAAAGCACTTTGTACCTAAACGAAGATTTCGGTTCCGAATTCTTTTATAATTTGACTAATCGACTTTAGCTTAGAGTGGTTCTCAACCAATTTCAGCTCGTGAAGTCTGAATCTAACCGTTGTTTTGGAGGTTTGAGTCAAATATGCAAGTCTCGAAACTACCTTCTCGTAACCTTGGATATTGTCGTATTGATCATCAAGGTAAATTCTACCATTCTTTCGTTCTGCCCATTTCTGGGCTTTATAAAGTAGGGCGGTAAACTGCTGTTTCGGGAGAAGAAGACATGTTGCGAAGTAATTTGCTTGCCATTCAATCCAGTTCTTCGCGTTTTTTAAAGCATATTTTTCTGTGCTAAAAGAAAATTCGGAATCGGTAAAATGGTCGTATAGGTCTTGACTAATTCTCAGTTTTTGATGAAGTAAAAGATGTCCAAATTCGTGAGCCACGATGAATGTTTCTCGTTCAGTATCGATAATTGAAGGATGAAGAGCAATTGTATTTCTTTCGATATCGCAGATTCCAAGCAATTCTGAAGATGGTTTCAATCTTTTGAAGGTTACTCCATGGAAATCGTGCAAGTACTTTCTGATTCTAACTCGCGTGACAGCAAATCCTTGGACAAGGATTCTTGGGTCTAACTGATCAAGTTCGCGGTTTGCAATAACTTCAATTTGGGCCTTTGATAATCTGTCTAAATTGTAATCAGTTCGATATTCTTGTGACGTATCTGTGAAAGAGTTCGAAATCAGGAAATCAATATGAGCGACAATTTCGCGAATATCATCATCGAGATTTGGTTCATCATTATTGTTGCTGATAGTTGGTAACGGTTGATTGAGAAGCTTACGATTGGTTTTATGAAGAAGAATCTTGTAGTTGTCAACCGTTTCTCCTTGAATTACCATCATGTTGGTCGACTTAGCAATTTCTCGTGCTCCTTTTTGAAGTGGTGCATTGGAAATAAATACACCTTTTATGAAAGCCCCTTGATTTAAAACTTGCCTTATTTTGGAATGGAATTCTTCAAGATCGTCAACAGGGACTCGCTTCGCATAGTTTTTACATTCGATAAGGTAAAGGAGTGTGAATCTTTCAGAGTTTGGAGGCCAAACTTCAATTGAAAGGTCAAAGTGAATATTACTTTTACGTAGGTGCGAGTAGTA
The DNA here is from genome assembly GCA_021739695.1 of Flavobacteriales bacterium. Classification (NCBI taxonomy): domain Bacteria; kingdom Pseudomonadati; phylum Bacteroidota; class Flavobacteriia; order Flavobacteriales; species Flavobacteriales bacterium. Next base: position 32,477 of record JAIPBM010000009.1, read on the forward strand.
ACTTTTTTGTTTCCGATTGTAAATTTTTATGCAATCAGAACGAAGACCTAAAGAACCTTTTTGAATTGAGTCCTTGATGATTTCAAGAGCACGTTCCTCAAAATCGTCACCTTTTTCAAGAGTGTTCACAGTGTAAAGTATTGTGTACCCGAAAGTAAAGGATAAATATTATCCTTCCAACTCACTCAATTCCAACCAGCGTAGTTCTTTCTCTTCCAACTCGTTGCTAACGCGTTGAAATTCTTCTGATACAGCCATCAGTTTTTCGTGGTCGTCTACGATTGCTTCGAGCTCTTCGGTGAGTTTAACCTTCTTGGCTTCCAGTTTTGGGATTTCAACTTCGAGCAATCCGAATTCGCGTTTTTCATTGAAACCCATTTTGCCTTTGGCGGCAAGACCTTCAGTTTCTTTTTGGGCTTTTTTCGCGTTAGCCGATTGTTTTTTGCGTTGATCTTCTTCCTCTTCGCGTGCAAAACGATATTGATCGTAGTTGCCTACAAATCCGCGGATCTTTCCGTTTCCTTCGAAGATGAAAAGCTGATCCACCAGCTTGTTCATGAAATGCCTGTCGTGCGTTACGATCAAGAGGCAACCTTCAAATTCCAGCAGGAAATCCTCTAGCACATTCAAGGACAGAATGTCGAGGTCGTTGGTCGGCTCATCCAAAATCAAGAAGTTCGGATTGGCCATCAAAACTGTCAGTAGATAAAGGCGTTTTTTCTCTCCACCACTCAGTTTCTCAACGTATTGGTAATGCTGATGTCGCGGGAAAAGAAAGCGTTCCAAGAGCTGTGCAGCCGAAATGGATTTACCTTTTTTGAGAGGAATATGATCGGCAATATCCGTGATCACCTCAATCACCCGTTTGCCATCTTTTATCTCTAAACCATCTTGACCGTAATAACCAACCTTCACGGTTTCTCCAATCACGATCTTGCCGCCATCGGGTTCAATCTGACCCAATATCATTTTCAATAAGGTCGATTTTCCGCAGCCATTGGCTCCCACAATTCCGATGCGTTCGCCTCTTCTGAATTTGAAATCGAAACCATCCATCAGCACGCGATCGCCATAGGCTTTACGCAAGCGATGCAATTCCAAGATCTTGCTGCCCATGCGCTGCATGTTCACCTCCATGGTCATTTCATCCTGTTTCAGGTTGGTTTTGGCCACTTTTTCGGTTTCGTAAAACGCGTCTTGCCTCGATTTTGATTTGGTGGTGCGCGCCTTGGGCTGTCTGCGCATCCAATCCAATTCTTTCCTGTAGAGATTCTGCGCCTTATCTACGTTGGCGTGCTCTACTTCTTGTCGGAGCGCGCGATTGGTCAGATAGGTCGAATAATTGCCTTTGTGCTTGTAGAGTTGTCCACCTTCCAATTCAATGATGGTATCGCAGACCTTATCCAAAAAGATCCTGTCGTGCGTTACCATCAAAATGGTTTTCTCAGGACCAGATAGAAAACCTTCCAACCACTCGATCATCTCAATGTCCAAGTGGTTCGTAGGCTCATCCAAGATCATCAGCTCGGGTTGCTCAATTAGCATTTTTGCCATTGCCACCCGTTTCACTTGTCCGCCCGAAAGCGTCTTTATCGGTTGGTCAAAATCTGTGATGTTGAGTGAAGTGAGAATCTCCTTTGCTTGAGCTTCAATATCCCAAGCGTTGTGGCGATCCATGGCATCAAACGAACGTTGCATGCGTTCAGAATCCGACTCATCAAGCATGGCCAACTCATATTCGCGAACCACCTGCATGATCTGATTGGTGGGATCGTAAACCGCATCCATTACCGTGTGTTCCGGATTCAGTTGTGGCTCCTGTGTCAGATAACCAACGCTGATCCCGTTACGATAGGTTGCTGTTCCCGAACCTTCCGATGGTTCCAATCCGGCCAAAATTCGCAAAAGCGAGGTTTTGCCTGTTCCATTCTTGGCTACCAGCGCCATTTTCTGTCCACGGTCAATACCAAAGGTCAGGTCTTTAAAAAGTACGCGCTCACCGTACGAACGGCTAAGATTTTCGGCTGATAGGTAATTCAAGGGAAGATGTCAGATTATAGAAGTCAGACTTCAGATTTCGGCCGCGAAGGTCGTTATTCTATTGCCGAGAAGCGCTATGTGAAATCAAGCTTTTGCCACTTTCAAAACCTTCTCCGCAATACTTGCTGCCGTAGCAGAAGCTTCACATTTCGCCAGTTCTTCAGGCGTTCCTTCAAACACAACAGTGCCGCCATTCTTGCCGCCTTCTGGGCCGAGGTCAATGACGTGGTCTGCACATTTAATGATGTCTGGATGATGTTCAATTAGAATAATGGTGTGTCCATTATCTAAAAGCGCGTTGAAGGCTTTCAGCAGTTTGTGAATATCGTGGAAGTGAAGTCCAGTAGTGGGTTCATCAAAGATGAAAAGCGTTTTTCCAGCATTCTTTCCTTTGGTGAGAAACGAAGCGAGTTTGATACGTTGCGCCTCACCGCCAGAGAGCGTACTGCTACTTTGTCCGAGTTGTACGTAACCAAGACCAACTTCTTGCAACGGAGCAATTTTTCGGGCCACTTTTGGATCGTGTTCTGCGAAGAATTCCATCGCTTCATCCACGGTCATGCTTAGCACATCGTGAATGGTTTTGTCTTGGAATTTGATCTCCAACACTTCCTGTTTGAAGCGTTGTCCTTCACAACTTTCGCATTTCATGATGATGTCTGCCATGAACTGCATTTCAATCTTCACTGTGCCTTCGCCTTCGCACACTTCGCAGCGGCCGCCAGCCACATTAAAGGAGAAATGCTTCGGTTTGTATCCGCGTAGCTGAGCAGCCTTCTGATCAGAAAAAAGTGTTCTGATCTCATCGTATGCCTTGATGTATGTAACTGGATTTGAACGCGTGGATCGACCGATCGGGTCCTGATCTACGAATTCTACATCTTCTATACGGTTCAGGTCGCCATCCAAGCGCTCAAATTGACCGGTTTTGTTGCTGTAGCTACCAAAACGCTTTTTGAGGGCAGGGTAGAGGATGCTTTTCATCAGCGTACTCTTTCCAGAACCGCTCACACCTGTAATAACGGAAAGACAGCCCAGCGGAAAAGTGACACTCACGTTCTTCAGATTATGCTGTCGCGCGCCAATAACTTCCAGTTTTCCTTTTGGCTTTCTTCGCGTTGCAGGAACGGGAATTTCCAGCTTGCCGCTCAAATATCCTGTGGTCAGCGTATCGGCCGATTTCATCATATCCTCCAATGTTCCTTGGAAAACAATTTCGCCACCGTGCGTTCCAGCTTCGGGACCGATGTCAACGATCATATCCGCAGCGCGCATGATGTCTTCATCGTGCTCAACCACAATCACGGTGTTTCCAATGTCGCGCAAGCGCTTAAGGATGGAAATCAACCTTTCGGTGTCTTTTGGATGAAGTCCGATGCTTGGTTCATCCAATATATACATGGAACCGACCAACGAACTTCCGAGCGAACTGGCCAAATGAATTCGCTGCGCTTCTCCTCCCGAAAGCGTTGCCGATTGTCGATTGAGATCGAGATAGCCCAAACCAACATCTTTCATATAACCCAATCTCGATGTGACTTCGGTCAGAATTCGCTTCGAGATCTCTCTTTCGCTATCGCTGAGTTGTAGTTGATCAAAGAATTCTGCCAACTCGTTTATCGGCATCAACACTAGATCAGATAAACTTTTGCCTCCCACTTTTACATAGGTTGCGTCTTTTCTCAGTTTGGTGCCTTTGCATTCTGGGCAAGTGGTTTTTCCGCGGTAGCGCGAAAGCATCACGCGGTATTGGATCTTGTAGCTGTTCTCTTCCAACATGCGGAAGAATGTGTTCAATCCATCGAAGTATTGATTGCCGTCCCAAAGCAACTGCAGTTGCTCATCAGTAAGTTCATACAGTGGTCGATGAATGGGAAAATCGAATTTATTAGCCGTTTGAACAAGCTGATTCTTGTATTGGCTCATGCTTTCGCCACGCCAACAGACAATGGCTTCTTCATAAATGCTGAGGCTGCGATCGGGCATTACTAGGTCATCATCAATGCCGATAATGTTTCCGAAACCTTCACATTTCTTACATGCTCCATAAGGATTATTGAAGCTGAAAAAGTGAACGGAAGGTTCTTCGAACCGCATTCCATCCGCTTCAAACTCAGTGCTGAATTCCGTTGTTTCGTCTTCCACCTGAATAGAACAACGGTTATTTCCTTCGGCAAGAGCTGTTCGGATGGCTTCCGCGATGCGTGTGTTTTCTTCTTTGGAATTGGTCACGAAGCGGTCGATGAGCACCGAAAGTTCGTTTCCTTCCGCTAAAAAGCTGCTTTCGTCAATGTTGTCAATTCGTTCCACAACTCCATTCAGTTTTACCCGCGTGTAGCCTTGATGCTTAAGAATGGTGAAGCGTTTGCTTAGCGCTTCTTTGGGCATCACACCAAAAGGTGAAAAAATCATCACTTTAGTGCCATCATCCAATTTGGTGATGAACTCCGCTATACTATCTACTGTGTGCCGTTTGACCTCTGTACCCGAGATAGGAGAGAAGGTCTTTCCGATCCTAGCGTACAGGAGTTTCAAGTAATCGTAAATCTCCGTAGTTGTTCCAACCGTTGAACGTGGGTTGCTCGATTTTACCTTCTGATTGATGGCAATGGCTGGCGAAACGCCAAGAATGGAGTCTACTTCAGGTTTATCGATCTTACCCAAGAACTGACGCGCATAGGCTGAAAGACTTTCGATGTAGCGTCTTTGCCCCTCAGCATACAGTGTATCGAACGCCAAGGTTGATTTGCCCGAACCAGAAAGCCCTGTAATGACGATCAATTTCTTGTGCGGTAGCACAAGGTCAATGTTTTTGAGGTTGTGCAGCCTAGCACCTTTAATGATGATGTTGTGTTTGGGACTTGGCTCTCCGTTCTCGGGCATTGTTGCAATAAGTGTTAAAAGGGTTGCAAATTTATCATTAGACAATGCGGGTTCGGAATTATCTTCTAATATTTGTCTCAATCAACAGCGAAAAAATATTTTAGCTGTTGCACAATAAGTAAAATACAGCTCCGTTAACGTAACAATTGGCCGCAAGGCTTTAACCAAAAAACCAACCGCATAAGGAAAACTTTACTCTAATAAGATTTTTTAAGTCTAACCTAAAAAGAGTGAAGCTATGCGAGTATCTGCCCTAAGTGACCAGGAGCTGGTCCGACTGTACATCCGAGGAGAAGAGATTTGTTTTGAAGAGTTGGTCAATCGCCACAAGGACAGGCTATTCACCTATTTGGTCTTACTATTGAAAGACCGAAAACTGGCCGAAGATTTCTTTCAAGACACCTTGGTCAAAGTGATCCACACCTTGAAATCAGGAAAGTACCTCGAAGAAGGTAAGTTCAGACCTTGGATGTTGCGCATTGCTCACAATCTGGTTATCGATCATTTCAGACGATTGAAGAAGATGCGCATGCAACATTCAACCGAAGAATTCGATGTGTTTGAGGTGATCAGCTGCGAAGATCTGAACCGCGAGGAAATGTATGTTCAGGAGCAGATCCATTCCGACCTTCGGAAATTGGTGACCATGCTGCCAGAAGATCAACGCGAGGTTTTGTTGATGCGTGTTTACGCAAAAATGCCTTTCAAGGAAATTGCTTGGGTAACTGAAGTAAGCATCAATACTGCGTTGGGTAGGATGCGATATGCACTTATCAATCTGCGCTTGCTGATGCAAGAACATAAGGTGAAACTGGTTGCTTGACCAACCAATATTAAGTACAGCGATGAAGCGCCCTGAGAGATCGGGGCGTTTTTTTTTCGTGTCGATATAATATATCTGAAACTGTGGCGTAATAAGAGTGTACCAAACAAACAGATATGCCTAAAACATTTACTCTACCGAAAGAATTACAAACCGCAAATGCTGCGCTCACGCAATATGAGCCTTGCGAGTTACTTTATCAGACTCAGCTCGTCAATTTTCTAAGCGAGGAATTTGAAGGAGCATCCTTTACACCAGATTCGAGCGTGATTGACCGCATTTTGGCTTACAGCAAAGCGGTTGAAGTGAAAGATTCGTCAACAATGGTTGATGGACTTCACATCGTGATGAATTAAGAACGATTTACGAACAGTTTCGAAAACGGGCCATCGAAAGATGGCCCGTTTTTTTGTTGTGCGGCATAGCAACCGAAAATGGGTGTCTCCGTCTGATACAGCGTCAAGCAACCAACATAAATTGACCTACCGATGAAACACTTTTCCTCACTATTTCTATTACTATTTGCCGGAATTTCGATGACTAGCGCGCAAAACTGCTGCAATGCGTTTGAAGCCAATTTCTCTTACAATCCAATGTCTGTTGATAACGGGATTGAATTTGTGAACCTATCCACTGGTAATTGGAGTTCCATTGTATGGAACTTCGGAGATGGTTCCACTTCGGATAATGAGAGCCCAAGCCACGTTTATAACGAGCCTGGAATTTACCAAGTATGTATTGTCACCGAGAACAACGATTGCAGAAGCGAATTGTGTTACGAAGTTGCCGTTGAAACTGCTGACGAATGCAACGATTTCCTAGCCGATTACCTGTGGAGTGTCAATCCAAGCAACAGCCTTGGTGTACAGTTTGAAAACATCAGCTCGCAGTCTTCTGACCGTTATATATGGCATTTTGGAGATGGAAGTTCATCAGACAACATGGAACCTTATCACGAATATGCCGAAACTGGAATGTATCAGGTTTGTCTTGTGCTCGAAACAAATGCTGGTTGTAGAAGCGAATATTGCCGCGAGGTTTGCGTAGTGGCTCCAGATCCTGAGCCTCCAACGGCAGCCAATTGCTGCGATGGATTTGAAGCAGCATTTAATTATTTCCCAACTCAAACCGAGAATAGAATTGAAATCCAAAACCAATCTGTTGGCGATTGGGATGCCATTGTCTGGAGTTTTGGGGACGGACAGACATCAACCCAGAACAGCCCCGATCACATTTATGGTCATCCAGGAATCTATCAGGTTTGCGTGGTGATTGAGAACAATGATGGATGTAGAAGCGAGTTGTGCTACGATGTGGCTGTAGAGACTTCTCCTGATCCGTGCAACGACTTCCTCGCTGACTTTGTTTGGCACGAGAACATTGATAGTCTCGGTATTCAGTTTGAGAACATCAGCCAAGGAGCACCTGGCGCATATATCTGGCATTTTGGAGATGGACATACCTCTCATGATTCTAGTCCTTACCACGAATACGAACACCCAGGTGTTTATCAGGTGTGCTTGGTAATTGAGAATGGAGATGGTTGTAGAAGCGAATATTGCCGCAGCGTTTGCGTGGAAGATTTCAATCCATGTGCTGATTTCGAAACATCTTTTACGTGGTCTCCGAGTTTCAACAGCGGTTTTTTAATTGAGTTTGATGGAATTTATTCGGGCCAGATCAATGATATCATTTGGCATTTTGGCGATGGTTCTACTTCGAATGATGAAAATCCTAACCATCAATACACGGAACCCGGATTGTATGAGGTTTGCTTGGTAATTGAGAATGTTGGAGGTTGCAGAAGCGAATATTGCCACACCATTGCTGTGGAAACCACGCCAGATCCGTGCGAAAATTTCGGAGCTGATTACGCTTGGGTTGTCGACTACGAGCATGGTGGCGTTCACTTCGAAAACCTGTCTACAGGAAATCCATCAAGCTATACTTGGCACTTTGGCGATGGTCACACTTCGCACGATCAGGAATTGACACATCCTTATGAGCATACGGGAGCTTACCAAGTTTGTTTGCATATTGAAAATGCAGACGGATGTTCCGCTGAATCATGTCAGATGGTATATCTGCCGTCTTACTTTTTCTATGTTGCCGCGCCTCTTGCAGTTTCAGATGTGGATGAACTCGCTACGATGAATGTTTATCCGAATCCGTTCGAAGATGTCCTTCGTTTTACAGAGCCAATAATTGGCACAATAGAGATTCTGGATGTTCAGGGAAGAATGGTTTTTAGCAAGCAGGTTTTTAGCATGAGTTCCGTCAACCTTTCTGAATTGAAATCAGGTCTTTACCTGATGAGAATCTCAGATGAGGATTCCATGAAAACGGTACGAATCGTAAAAAGATAAATCTCGTTAAGTCCCCAAAATTCGAAATCCGAAACAAGTCTCTTTGAGAGATTTGTTTCGGATTTTTTGTGCTTAGAATTTGGCTGTCAATTGTCTGTATAAACACGGCCTTGGCGCCACATATCAACTGCACTGTACCAACTGCTTTTGTAAATAGGCGAGCGATCCAATCGGAAATCGTTGTCGGTAAATGGATTGTCAATCTTGTAGAAAGTAACTCCGAGCGAAGATGGATTTTCTTCCTCGCCATAGATCCAGTGTTCCGAATTGGTGTTCTTATAAATGATGTTCGGTGGACCAAAAATGAGGTAGATCAAGCCTCGGTCGCTTTTCCAACCTTCAGTGAAACTGGAAAAGAATTGGTTGGAATTTTCCACTCTTGAATAGTACTTCTGAATAAGCAACTTAGCACGATCAGGATTTCCAGCCACTTTGAGCCAAAAGCGATCTACCTCAGCTTTCGGAAAATCGGCTTCTACCAATTGTTTGTATTCTGAATTGCTGTTGATGAAACGCAACGGTTCAATCAGGTCTTCCACCTTTTTAACGGAAGGAAATGTTTCGTCAAATCGGTAAAGCGTGAAGCCGTCCTTGGTGGTATCTGAAACCTGAAAATGGTAAAAGCCTTTTTCTGGAAGCAACAACGGTTGGCCAAAAGCGAGTTCAAAAATGCTATCAGCCTGATAATCGAATGCCTTTGGTGTTTCTACCGAAAACGGTGGTTTAGGTAATGGGAATTCGCGGTTATAGTATCGCACAATGGCTTTGTCTGCACCACTCACATGCGTGAGAATGAATTGCTCGTCCGCTTTCACATAATTCCGACCTAAAGGTTGATTGGAACCAGCCAATTTCAGCGTAAAGAATTGCCTGCAGTTCGGGTTGCGTCTGTCAATCTCGAAATAGCGTTTTATGCGCGAGTTTCTTCGAAGATCAACAAGATCGACCTTCAGCAACGATTGCTTCACCTTTGAAGGTTTCAATTCGATGATTCCGCTGATGGTCTTTCCTTGCAAAACCAACGAACTGTCAGCAAAGATCACCACCGAGCTGTCAATCAGTAATTTGCTTTCGAGTTGTGTGTAAACCTCGTAGCGAATTCGGAAGAATGAAGAATGGAATTCGCTTGTTGAGTTGAACAGATACAAAAGTTCGTTGGAATTGATGCGAAAATGAAGTTCAGTAACCGAATCATTCTTATGCAGCACATTGAATTCAGGATGAAGAAAAGATGCATCTGTATCGTACAGATAAGAAAGGTTCTGATTGGAGATGCGTTCGGTGTAGCAACCCGAAACAAAAACCACCAAACTGAGACAGGCAAGAATCCTACTGATCTTCATCTTCCAAACCTAAGATTTCGCTGGGAAGTTGCTTACTTGCCTTAGCGCCCATTTTCTTCAATTCTTCGGCACGTTTGACCAGATTCCCTGAGCCTTCAGATAGTTTTTTCATTCCTTCCTGATACACTTTTTGTGTGGAATCCAATCGGTCACCGATCTTTTTCATGTCTTCAATAAAGCCAACAAACTTGTCGTAAAGCAGGCCGCTCTGTTCCGCAATATCAATGGCATTTTTGGTCTGGCGGTCCTGTTTCCAAATGGAGGAAACAGTGCGCAATGTGGCAAGTAGCGTAGAAGGACTTACGATCACAATGCGTTTATCCCAAGCATAATTGAAGAGTTCATCATCAGCTCGAATCGATGCACTGAAGCTACTTTCAATGGGCATGAACATCAGCACGAATTCTGGGCTGTTCATCCCTTTTGATGTGTGATAATTCTTATCAGAAAGACCCTTGATGTGGTTTTTCACCGATAACACATGCGCTTTTATCCATTTGTCTGCTTCTGCATCATCATCCGAATTCACAAACCGTTCGTAAGCAACCAACGAGACTTTGCTGTCGATAATGATCTGCTTATTGTCTGGAAGTTGAATGACAACATCTGGAAAAAGTCTATCACCTTCATCATTATAGGTTGTTTCCTGAGTGGTGTATTCTTCACCTTTTATCAGGCCAGAACTTTCAAGAATCCGCTCCAAAATCAATTCGCCCCAATTTCCCTGTTTCTTACTATCTCCTTTCAGCGCAGCAGTTAGGTTGTGCGCTTCCTGACTGATTTCTTTATTGAGTTGATGAAGCAGTTTGATCTCGCCTTGCAACGAAGCACGTTCTTTTTGTTCATTATCATATTTCTCGTCCACTTTCTTTTCAAAATCCTTGATCCTGTCGCGAAGTGGTGTAAGAATACTCTCCAGATTTTCCTTGTTCTGATCGGTGAATTTCTTCGATTTCTCGTCCAATATTTTGTTGGCGAGATTCTCAAATTCGGTATTGAAACGCTTGTTCAGTTCCTCGAATTCCTTTTTCTGATCATTCTGCCTGTTCTCCTGGTCTTTGAAGTGCGTTCGTGCCGAAGCAAGACTTTGCTCCGTTTCAGACAATCGGTCTTGCGTTTCTTTCAGGTCCGCTTTCAGGATGTCGCGTTCTTCAGATAAACGTCTTTCGCCTTCAGCAAGTGTTGCTTTTTCGAGCTTCAGCTTCTCCAATTCGCCACTGTCCAATTCACTTGTTGTACCGCGTTTTCCAAGCAGAAAACCTACTGCCGCGCCAACCAAAATACCTACTATTAAAAATGCAAATTCCATTGGGCGATGAAGTTAGTTAATCGATAAGAGTTGATTGTGGAATCCGATCAGAAATAACTCACAATCCCGAAGTGGATCTTTCCGGCTCGGAAATCAATCGGGTTCTGGAACTGTTTTCCCAATGCGTAGTTGAGTGAGAATACTCCGATCTTGGTGAAGAAAGAAATACCCAAACCGAAGCCAAAAGGACGGTCAGTAATACGTTTGTTGGTAGAACGATTCTCGTAGTATGCGCCATCAAAGAAGGCAAACAGATAACTGTTCGGGTCGAGAAGAAATCGGTATTCGATGGTACCAATTCCGAACATGGTTGCGTAGATGGATTCTTCATCAAAACCACGAAGAGTTTTCAATCCACCAATTCGGAATGCCTCGCTTTCAAACAGGTTTTCGCTTCGCATGAAGCCGCCATTTGCCCTTATCATAATGGTACTTCGGTTCGGTATCGGAACGAAGTAAGCCACTTGCAGCACAGCATTCAATTGAAATGAATTCAGCTTCAGACCATCATATCTGCTCACTTCAATCGTTGCATCTGGCAATATCTTTTTGGCACCTGCGCTTGCTTCAGCATACAGGTCAAAACCTTTGCGTGGATTAAGTCGATAATCCAATCGTTGCATTTTATAACCGAAGCCGTAAAGTTGCGTCCGCGAGTCTACGTTATCGGGGTTTAATGTTGAAGAGGACAGAAGCGTTGATGTGGCCAACACATTGGTTGATCGGATGTCAGCAAAAATCTTGATGTGATCGTTTCCCATCAAGTGATATTGTACACCGATCACTCCTTTGAGGTTGAGATACAGCGAATCGCGTTTGTAAAGCTCAAACGTTCCATCCAAACCGAAAGCTGTATTGAAAAGAAACGGATAAGTGAGATGAACATTCAGGTTTTGGGTTCTAGCTTGAATCTTTTTCCACGAAAGATCGATCAATTCACCACGCTTGAATGCGCTAAGTAATTTCACGGTCAACTCACCTGTTATCAGCACTTTTCCTGGGTTTTCGCTGCTTGGCAATACGCCTAAAATGCCGTTAAACTGACTGGCACGTTTCTTATCCAAATACACATACAGATTGGCTTTCCCATCGCCAAAAACGACTTCAGGCGGTTTGACTTCTGACACAAAGGCAATTTCCTTCACACGTGTCGAAATCGGTTTGATCCGACTCTCGTTATACAATCCTTTGGGTTTGATCCCCAAATAATTTTGAAGGTATTTAGGCTGAATTCGAGCGGTGCCTTTTATAATGATGCTGTCTATTGTAAACTGCTGATTCTTCTTCAGATTCAGCCGCGCAGAAAGCTGTTGGTCAATCAGTGAAATGCTATCTAAGGCAACTTCAGCAAATGGATGTCCGTGGTTCTCATAAAACCCAACAATTCGCTTTTTCAACCCGACCAAGCGTTTTCCACTCATGCTGGTTTCAGTGAACAACTTTTCCCGATATCCAATTCTTCGCAGCACTTCATCCGGAACATTACCTGTATTGAGCGTGTGAAATTGGTATTGCACGCCAGTGTGTAATGTGAAAAACGCAGAGTCTTTTTTCCAGACCTGTTGGTCAATACCTGCTTCAGGATATCCACGCGACCTCAGCGCGCTTATCAGGTCAGTTATCGCCTTTAGCGTACTCACGGAATCTGGATAAGTTTCCTTCAATTGTCCCAATCGATTCAGCTTTTTATCTGTAATGTGCTGAACCGTTTGATCAATTATCAGGTGTTTGCGCTGCTGTGCTGAAAGCGTGCTCATTCCAATAATGAGAATGACAAGCACACTTGATATGCAGGTAAAAAACTTCACGACAGCTAAACGCAGAACCGTTGGATCATTGTGTGTTCAATTCCCAGTTAATAGGCGCCATGCAATTAGAACGAAGGAAATCGTTCGTTTTGGAGAAATGCTTACAGCCGAAAAATCCCGAATAGGCGGATAATGGTGATGGATGAGGCGCTTTCAGAATCAAATGGCCTTTTTCCTTGTTGATCAACACTTCTTTATTGTGAGCAAATCTCCCCCAAAGTAGAAATACCAACTTTTCGCGTTCATCCGAAAGTTTCCGTATCACTTCATCGGTAAACTTTTCCCAGCCTTTTCCCTGATGCGAACCTGGACTCTGAGCACGCACAGTTAGCGTGGCGTTAATAAGCAACACGCCTTGGTCTGCCCAATTTGTCAAGTTACCCGAAGTTGGTTTGCCAATTCCGAGATCAGCATGCAGTTCCTTGAAAATATTCTGAAGAGAAGGAGGGAAGCGAACACCATCATTGACCGAAAAACATAGTCCGTGGGCTTGGTTTTCTCCGTGATATGGATCTTGCCCAAGGATGACGGCTTTCACATTCGATACAGGAGTGTGGTCGAAAGCATTGAAGATCAATGAACCTGGAGGATAAATTGTCTGCGATTGTTTTTCCTTTACAAGAAACTCGCGCAGCGCATTAAAGTATGGTGCATCTAAATCTTCCTTCAACAATTCGTACCAACTAGATTCAATCGTAGGTTTCATTTTCTTAGTGATAATTATGTCGTCTTTTCAATAACCGATGTTGAAAACTAATGCCAAACCTTTTTCAGTTAAGCACGTAACTGGCATTCAAAGGGTAAATTTGCAATGCTTTTGGCAACAAACGAATTCTTTTAGGCGTTCTAAGCTCGTATCAACAAATAAACCAATAGATATTTTGAAAAAGTCAGCCATTTTCTTCGCAGTTCTTACCGTTACTGCTATGATTTTCTCTTCATGCAGAACAACTGAAAGCTGCCCAGCCTACGGTAAAGCGGACGCTCCTGTTGAGCAGGGTGCGAACAGCTAAAGAGACAATTTCTTATATCTGAAAGAGACGGTCTGTCTTAGCTCATCGCTGAGACTGAGAGCAACAGGACAAGTTGTAGCCGCTTTTTCGAGCACTTTCTTCTGAGTTTCGGAAAGTCCTCTATCGATTATTTCCATTTCAATTTGAATTTCAGAGACCTTTCTTGGGTTCGAAGACATCATTTTGGTCACGCTCGCGTTAGTTCCAGTGATGTCTAGATTTGACTCATTGGCACGGATTCCAATAATGGTAAGCATGCAACTGGCCAATGCCGTGGCCAATAAATCGGTGGGTGAGAACGTTCTGCCCAAACCGTTGTTATCAGTTGGAGCATCCGTACTTATCTTGGACAAACTTTTCAGGTGTGTGGCTTCGGTGCTCAGCTCACCAATATAAATGACATGAGATGTGGTCATGGTATCTGTTGTGGTTATGACTTATTGTAACTTTGCACGAATGTACTGGAAGGTTTTCTATGCGGTATTCATCTTTGGCCTAACGCTGTTATCTGCGCAGTTTGCCTTGGCTCAGGACGATGGTCAGATGCAGATGCCAAAGGCTCCTAAAGGCTCCGTTGCCGATAAGATCAAAGACAGATCTTACGAAGACAAACAAGTGCTGATGAAGCAGGAGTTTACTGGAGGAGCCATGCTGCACACACAAGGTTGGGGACTTCTGCTAAGGCGATCAAAGAACAAGACCTTTCTTCGTAAACGTGTGTTTGAGTTGGAAGCGGTGAGCATGGAACATCCGAAAGAGGTGAAAACGGTAAATCCGTATTACGAGAATTCCAACAGCTACAATTATGGTGAATTGAATCAAGTGGTTGTCACCCGGTTTGGATATGGCAGGCATAACGTGCTTTATGCCAAATTTGATAAAGGTGTAGAGATTCGCTACTTATATATAGGTGGATTTTCAATGGCTTGGGCCAAACCCATCTATTTGGAAATCGGACATCCAAGTATTCCGTATGAATACATTTCTACAGAGAGATACGATCCAGAAAAGCACACGTCAGACAACATTTTTGGACGTGCGTCTGTTTTCAAAGGAATAGATAAGATGCAGTTCTATCCAGGCATGTATGGTAAGTTCGGGTTTAGCTTTGAGTACGGACGGAAGCAGAAAAGTGTAAGGAGTTTGGAGGCAGGTGTTATTATCGATTACTACATACGAGATGTGCCCATGATGGCCAAGATTAAGAACGACCCATATTACCTTACGTTCTACTTGGCGATTAATTTTGGCCTTAAATGGTATAGATGATGAGCGAATTGAAGACCGAAGAGCCTGAGAAAAGAGCGCCCAAACCGAAATGGTTGCGGGTCAAATTGCCAACTGGAAAAGAATATCAGAAAGTAAGAGGCTTGGTTGAAGAACATAAACTTCACACCATTTGCCAAAGTGGAAATTGCCCGAATATGGGCGAATGTTGGGGTGCAGGCACTGCTACGTTCATGATTTTGGGAAATGTCTGTACACGTTCGTGTGGATTCTGCTCGGTAAGCACTGGGAGACCTGAAGAAGCTGATATTGCCGAACCTTACAAGGTGGCTCAAAGCATTAAGTTGATGGAAGTGAAGCACGCGGTGATTACTTCTGTAGATAGAGATGATCTTGAAGATGGAGGTTCCGAAATTTGGGCCGCAACAGTTCGGGCTGTGCGGAAGCACAGTCCAGGAACAACCATGGAGACCTTGATTCCGGATTTCCGTGGCGAATGGCATAACCTGCAGCGCTTAATTGAAGTGGCACCAGAAATTGTATCACACAATTTGGAGACGGTTCGGAGATTGACCAGACAAGTTCGTATTCAAGCTAAATACGATAGAAGTTTAGAAGTTCTCAAGCGATTGAAAGACGCAGGGCTTAAAACCAAATCCGGTGTCATGCTTGGATTGGGTGAAACCCGAGATGAGGTGATTGAAACAATGGAAGACCTTCGGAGTGTTGGTGTTGATATCCTTACTCTTGGCCAGTATCTGCAACCGACCAAGCAGCATCTTCCAGTGGTGGAATTCATTACACCAGAGCAGTTTAAGGAATATGAAACTCTAGGGCTTTCCATGGGTTTTAGGTTCGTTGAAAGCGGTCCATTGGTCAGGTCTTCATATCATGCCGAGAAGCATTTGTTCTGAAAATCCTTGGATTTCAAGCCCTTAGAAGTGTAATTTTTACAGGAATTTTGCTTCAAATAGGCGGTTAGAATACACTTTCACCCCTCTTTCTTTTTCTATATTTGCCCCACAAGGTTTTATAGTAGCTTAATAGTAAAACCATATTTTCAACACACATACGGATGAAAAAAATTCTATTCACGTCAATCGCAATTCTTGGCTTCTTTGGAGCGTTTGCACAAATGCAAGAAAAGTGTGGTGCGAACTACGTACTAAATCAGCAACTCGAGGATCCTGAAAATAGAGCCAAATACGAGGCTTTTCAAGAGGCAATTCATCGCTATGTATCCAATCCAATGGTTAAGGTTCAACGTGAAAACGGTGTGCGAATCATACCAGTTGTGTTCCACATACTCCACGCTGGGGGTCCTGAGAACATTGGTTTGAATAAGGTTCAACAGCAACTGGATGTATTGAACGAAGATTACCGAAGGTTGAACCCTGATACTGTCAATACTCCTCAACGATTTTATGGAGATACAGAATACACAAGTTTCGTGTTCCATTCAGATTCCATTCTTGGTTTCGTGGATGATTCATCTTACATCCGATTGAACAATAGATATGGAGAGAGTTTCGCTTTCCACTTCAATAACGGTACTGGTGGATTAGCGGATACCTTAGTTCCTAATTTCGATAATGTGATAGAAATCAATATTTCGAATAATGCAGATACATCAGACCTTGCTAGCGCGCTAACAGATGCAATCAATGCTCAGAACGGTCTGATTGCTGAGTATATCAGAGATACGGTCTTTACTCAGGCCCCAAATTTTACTGTTAACGGTAATTTTGATTTGGAATTGAGTTATACCACTCAACCAACATTCACTACATCTTGGAATGGAACTTCTGTAGATACTACATGGTCCAATGAACTCACGGTCGTTCTTTATCAGGATGTGTTGGATCCATTTTTACCAACAGACACCTTGTATGTTTACGATGCTAGTACCTCATATAATGAGTTTGATGGAAGTGGAAACATTATTGGCACTCAAGAATTTGTTGAAGAAGGATTGCTCGAATTATCCTTTGTAAGTGTGCCTGTGTCACTTGGCGAATTCCGTGTAAACGTGTCTACCGATGGTTTGGGATATACGGATGATGTTTTAGTCTCTAGGATACTTCAAATTAGTTCAACCATAACACAGCAAGGAAAATACGTTCCAGCAGACTGTAATATCGAATTCCGTTTGGCAACAAAAGATCCGTTGGGTAATTGTACTGATGGTGTTGTTCGTGTTTTTACATCTAAGACAAATAATGCTAATGATGGAACTGGATTTAAGGGAGAAAGCTATTGGAATGCGTACAGCTACCTTAATATTTGGGTCGTAACTAATATTGATAAAGACATCCCTGGCGGTGGAACAGTTTTGGGTTATGCACAATTTCCTGCAACAGGTTTGTTGTCAACAGATGGTATTGCTGTCATCGCCTCAAACATAGACACTAGAAATAGTGGAGGAAGAACTGCCACCCACGAGGTTGGACATTGGTTGAGCTTGATACACATTTGGGGAGATGCTACATGTGGTTCTGACGATGTACTGGATACTCCAACTCACAACGGACCTAACTACGGTATTTGTGGTAACAATCCTGGTTATCCTCAATTTGGTGGAGGAAGCACTTACTTTTCTACACCTTATAATGTTCCAGGATGCGATCCAAATAATCCTGATGGTGAAATGTTTGATAACTACATGGATTATTCTGATGATAAGTGCATGAATATTTTTACTAGAGGTCAGAAAGCTAGAATGGACTTTACCTTGGAGGGTGATGGAACTGAGCCAGGTGTAAGAAGTTATTTGATTTCTCAGGAGAACTTGGAGGCAACTGGTGTAGCAGATCCATATACTCAACCAGAGTGCGCTCCAATTTCATCCTTCTATTTTCAGCAGTCTGCGGATTTTGCAAATCAGAGAATGATCTGTGCTGGAGAGAACGTGAGGTTTGAAGAAAGCACGTACAATGGTGCCGTTTCTGACTATCTATGGACATTCGAAGGAGGTAGCCCAGCAACTGATACGGACAATAATCCTATCGTGACTTACAATGATCCAGGACAGTTCGATGTTTCTCTTCAGGTTAGCAACAGCGTAGGTTCAGATACTCGTACTGAGACAGACATGGTTATCGTGAGTTCAACAACGGCTCAATACCAAAATGATTGGGGTTACGTAGATAGTTTTTGGGGAGAGCAGGATTTCTTGGATGATTACGTTGTTTTTAATCAAGATGGTTCTGCGAATAAATGGGAATGGTTTTACGGACCAGATGGTGGAAGCACTGGATGGGAATCGGTCAGGATGTTCAATATGGACAATAACGCAGCTGAAATTGACGAACTTGTTTCTCCATCTTACAATTTGAGCACATTATCAAATCCATCGCTTAAGTTCAGATTCTCTGGTGCGGCAGTTGACAATACGCCAAATGATGAATTGAGAGTTATGGCATCATCAGATTGTGGCGAAACTTGGTCTACAAGAGCAACATATTCAGGTTACGAATTGACGAATTCAGGTCTTGTGGTTAACAGTTACAGACCAAATGGTGCCAGCACTTGGACTGATGTGAATGTTAGTTTAGGTAGCTCATTTGCCAATAAAGCAAACGTTCGCATTAAATTCCGTTGGACTTCAGGAGGTCGTAGCAATAACTTCTACATCGATGACATTACGCTTTCTGGAAGCCCACTTGGAATGGAAGACCTTGAGCGTCAAATTGATCTGAACGTTGCACCAAATCCTACGGTAGGCGTAACGACAGTTGCCATGAGTTTGGTAGATGCAGCTACAGTTAGTATGGAAATGGTTGATGTACTAGGAAAAGATGTGAAAAGGTTGGTTTCGAGAGAAATGACCAACGGAACGCACAAGTTCGATATTGATATGTCGGGTTACACTTCAGGCATTTATTACTTGCGTATCATGGTTGATAATAGCATGGTAGTGAAGAAAGTGGTTAAGAACTGATTAGAAAATTGAGAATGTTGGAAAAGCCTCCCGATATTCGGGGGGCTTTTTTATTTAAACAATTCAGATGATAAGAGTAGCAATAAATGGTTTTGGGCGAATTGGAAGAGTAAGCATGCGCGCCTTACTTCAAAAACCGAATGTGGAAGTAGTAGCAATCAATGATTTGGCAGATGTGAAAACACTCACACATTTGTTCAAGTACGATTCGGTACACAGACAGTTTAATGGAACGGTTGAAGCAAATGGCGATTCCATCGCGTTTAATGGAATTCCTGTACGCGTTTTTGCAGAACGGGATCCTTCTGAACTTCCTTGGAAAGAATTGGAAGTTGATGTGGTGCTAGAATCTACAGGGTTTTTCCGAGACAGAAAATCAGCCTCCGCGCATTTGTTGGCAGGAGCAAAGCAGGTGATTATTTCTGCGCCCGCAAAAGATGCGGATATTCCGACAATTGTTCTTGGAGTAAATGAAGATAAGGTCGATCTCAATGCCGATATCATCAGTTGCGCTTCATGTACTACTAACTGTGCTGCCCCAATGGTCAAGGTATTGGAAGATGCTGTCCATGTTGAAAGCATATTCGTTTCTACTGTTCATTCTTATACGGGCGACCAGCGTTTGCACGACTCGCCTCATTCTGATCTTAGACGTGCTCGAGCAGCGGCAAATTCTATTATTCCTACAAGCACTGGGGCTGCAAAGGCACTCGGTAAAATATTCCCACATCTGGAGGGGCATTTGGGTGGGGCAGGAATCCGAGTTCCAGTACTTGATGGGTCACTAACAGACCTTACCTGCATTGTGCGTTCAGACATTGATGAGAAAGGCGTGAACGAGTTATTTAAAAAGGCAGCTCTAACAGCTCAATTCAAGGGGATTTTAGAATACACTGAAGATCCAATCGTTTCTTGCGACATTATTGGTAACCCACATAGCTGCATTTTTGATGCAGAGCTTACCTCCGTGATCGGTAAAATGGTGAAAGTGGTTGGTTGGTATGACAATGAGGCCGGTTATTCTAACCGAGTGGCTGATCTTATTGAGCGCCTCGGGAATCGTTGATCACTTGCTCGTATAACTTTTCGTAAATCGGAATAATTGATTCTTCGCTGAACTGTTTTGCTTTCTCATAAGCAGCCGTTCTAAATTTCTCAAATAGAGCGTCATCTTTTAGAAGTTTAAGTGCGTTAGCGGCCATATCGTCCGTGTCTCCAACATTGCTTAAAAATCCAGTTATCCCATCTTCATTTATTTCAGGAATTCCACCTGTGTTCGATGAAATGACAGGAACGTGAGAAGCCATGGCTTCCAATGCCGCTAATCCAAAACTTTCCGTCTCTGACGGAAGAAGAAAAAGATCAGCAACGGAATAGACTTCTTCAATATTTTTCAGCTTCCCAAGGAAGTGGACATCATCGCATGTTCCCAGTTTCCTGCACAAAGCTTCAATTTTTGGTCTTTCTGGGCCATCTCCGGCTAGAAGTAATTTGGAAGGGACTTCTTTGCGAACCTTATAAAAGACTTCAATTACATCCTCAACTCGCTTTACTGGACGAAAGTTGGATGTGTGGAGTAGTATTCGCTCTCCTTTGGGCGCAAAGGCTTTAAGCACGCCTTCGGTTGAACATCCTTCGTAACGTTTCAGGTCAATAAAGTTGGGTATTACGTGAATGGCACGCGTTACATTGAAATGTTCGTACGTGTCTTGTTTCAGACTTTCAGAAACGGCCGTTACTGCGTCAGAGCGATTGATTGCAAAAGTGATAACTGGTTCGAAGGAAGCGTCTTTTCCAACGAGCGTAATATCTGTTCCGTGTAGCGTGGTAACGAACGGCATGTAAATGCCTTCCGTTTTTAGGATTTGCTGTGCCATATAAGCAGCAGAAGCATGCGGAATGGCATAGTGAACATGGAGAATGTCTAATCCTTCGTGTTTAACGACATCCACAATTCTGCTCGCCAAAACCAATTCGTACGGTTGGTAATCAAACAGTGGATAGTCGCTAACCCGCACTTCGTGATAATGCAAATTCGAGAGAAACCGATCGAATCTAACAGGAAGGTCATATGTGATGAAGTGAACTTCATGGCCTTTCATAGCCAATTCTTTTCCCAACTCGGTTGCTACTACACCGCTTCCACCAAAGGTGGGATAACAAACAATTCCTATCCGCATGGTCTATACCAATCTATCAACCACAAAGGTGATGAGTTGTTCAACCGTACGGTCGTGATTCTTACTGTATTCCTTCTTAAATCGGTTGGCTATGATGGCGCATACTGTAGCGCATTCATGACCAAGCGCCTTTCCAAGTCCGAATAATGCTGAGGTTTCCATCTCGAAATTGGTAATTCTATTTCCTTGATAATGAAATGCACTGAGCCGCTCGTTGAGGTCTGAAACCGTTGGTTTTAGTCTCAATTGGCGCCCTTGAGGTCCGTAGAAACCGTTGGCTGTGGCCGTCATTCCATGATGTGTTCCTTCTTTTAAAAGTTCAAACAAAGAATCTGAACCTTTTACGATGTATGGGCGCGGAAAGGTCGATTTCCAATCGATTTGACGCATGAATTCATCGGTCAATTCTGTGTCTTCAACCTCAGAACCCTTTTCGTAGTAATTCAGAACCCCATCAAACCCGATTCCATGTGTGGAAAGCAGGAAGCTATCTACGGGAAGGTCTTCCTGCAAAGAACCACTCGTACCAAGTCGAACGAGTTTGAGGCTTTTCTGTGTTTGATTTATTGAACGGGTTGCCAGGTCAATATTGACCAGTGCATCCAATTCGTTCAGAACAATATCAATGTTGTCTGTTCCAATGCCTGTTGAAAGAACCGACAACCGTTTTGAACCAATTCTTCCTGTGTGGGTCAGAAACTCACGGTTCTGTCCAGTGTATTCGATGGAGTCAAAATTCCTGGATATTTTACCAACTCTTCCTTGGTCTCCAACAAGTATGATTGTGTCGGCAATATTTTCGGGAAAAAGGTTGAGGTGATAAATGCTGCCATTTTCGTTCAAAACAAGCTCTGATTCTGCTATTCTTTCCATACCCTTTATTCGTAACTTTGCAGCCGCAAAATCAAATCTATGAATAATCAAGACAAACCGGGGGCAATATTAGTACCAGTCGACTACTCTGAACAATCCATCATTGCTTTAGAGCAGGCTGTTAGTTTATCCAAGGTTTTCGATAGTGAGATTCACGTGTTAAACGTGATCAGTGAGGAGTTCTCATTAAGTAAATTATTTGACGATAGTGATCAACTTCAGTTTGAGACACGTGCTAAAGCCAAACTGGAAAAGTTTATCGCGGAAAAAAGTGCAGAATATGAGGTTACCTTAAATCCTATTCAGGTCCATGGTAAGATTTACGATCAGATCGTCAATTCTGCCGATGTGATCAATGCCCAGTTCATTGTAATGGGAACTGCGGGTTCATCATCACTTAAAAAGAAGTTCATTGGTTCGAATGCGCTAAGAGTTGTTCGCGAATCGCACAAAGCGGTTATTACGATCAAAGGAAAACATCACAGAAGAGGATGTCAGAATATTGTTCTTCCTCTGGATCTGACCAAAGAAACCAAGGAGAAAGTGGCTAAAGCTGTTGAGTTTGCTAAGCGTTTTGGTTCCATCGTCCGAGTTGTTTCAGTACTGATGACGAATGACGAGTTCATTGTAAACCGTTTGACACGTCAGCTTGATCAGGTTAAGAAATTCGTGATGGAACAGGGAGTTGAGTGTACAGCAGAAATTGTGCGTGATACAAAAGGCTCACAGTCGTTGGCTGACAGCATCATTGATTTTGCGAATAAATCGAAAGGTGACCTGATCATGATCATGACCCAACAAGAACAAGATTTTACCGATTATTTTATCGGATCATCTGCTCAAGAGGTTATCAATAAATCAGATATTCCTGTGTTGAGTATTATTCCAACTCCAAAAAAGGACACAACATCCTTTACCCCATATTGATTGAATCCATTAAATTAGATAAAAAATATTGCCATGTTCAGTGAATTTAAGATAAGCAGAATTGCCGTTCCAACAGATTTTTCAGAAGCAGCCAATGTTGCGATAGACCACGCTGTGGATATAGCCAAGCGATTTGATGCAGAAATTATGTTGATTCATGTGTTGGAGACTGGAGCCTATCAGGGAATTTTTTCTCCGAGCAAAAAGACTGAATACGATGAAAAGGAAGGTGCTCAACTAAAGTTGCAAGAAGATGCTCATTTGCTTGAAGAACGAACAGGCTTGAGTGTTTCTCAGCAAGTTGTTTCTGGACGTATTTACGAAGCAATCGTTGCTGCTTCTCAAGAAGCCAATGTCGATCTGATAGTTATGGGTACACACGGAACGTCTGGTTGGGCTGAGTTTTTTGCAGGAAGCAACGCGTTTAAAGTTGTTACCCAATCTCCTTGTCCAGTGCTTTCTGTACAGGAAAATGCTTCTAAGAAGGAGTTGAAAAACATCATTCTTCCACTAGATAGTACACCAGAATCACGTCAGAAGGTGAAGCACGCTGCAGAACTGGCCAAGAAGTTTGGCTCAACCATTCACATTGCAAGTTTGCTGACTGATGACGATGCAGAGATCAGAGCTGAGTTCGACACGAAAGTGAAACAGGTAACTGATTTTTTCGATCGCGAATCAATTCAATACACCCAAACGGTTTTGGTCGGAAGCAATTTGGCTACAATGACCATGAATTTTGCTGAGTCAAGAGGTGGAAATCTAATTGTAATGATGACTGAGCAAGAGCCAAATCTGACTGGATTTCTAATGGGACCATTCGCGCAGCAAGTGGTCAATCATTCTCGCATTCCAGTACTTAGTATTTCTCCTGAAGATCTAACGAATGGTGGAGATTCGTTTCACGCTCTTGGGTGAAACTGAATGATGTTCGATCGCAAATAATCGCGGTCTAGATGCGTGTAAATTTCTGTCGTGGTAATTGATTCGTGGCCAAGCATGTCTTGCACGGCACGAAGATCAGCACCGCCCTCAATCAAGTGTGTAGCGAAGCTGTGGCGCAGCGTGTGTGGACTGATGCTTTTTTTGACCTTAGCGTTCGCGGCCGCTTCTTTCACAATATTGAAGATCATCACACGAGTGAGGTGATTTCCTCTTCGGTTCAGAAACACGAAATCTTCTGCTCCTTTTTTTATGGCGATGTGGATGCGAATGTGATTCAAGTAATCTGAAATGCGTTTGGCAGAAATTCCTCCCAATGGAACCAGTCGTTCTTTACTTCCTTTTCCAATGATGCGCATAAAACCGTCATTGAAGTAGATATTGCTGATCTTCAAATTCACCAATTCTGAAACGCGAAGACCTGAACCATAAAGCGTTTCGAGGATGGCGCGGTTCCGTTCTCCTTCAGGTTTGCTCAGATCAACGGTTTCTATCATCGAAATGATCTCTTCTCGAGAAAGTGTATCTGGTAGTTTTCGGCCAATTCTTGGTGTTTCAAGCAATGCACTTGGGTCGGTTTCAATCTTATCTTCCAACAGCAGGTACTTGTAAAAAGCACGAATTCCGCTAACCATGCGGCTTTGCGTAGTAGGGCTCAATCCAAGCTCTGCAATTTGCTGCACGAATAGTTTCAGGTCTTCTGACTTCAAACCTACAGGCGATTCTTCTCCTGATGTTGATTCAATGAATCCGCGCAGCTGCCCAATATCGCGTAAGTAAGCCTCCACCGTATTACCAGAGAGCGACCGTTCCAGTTGCAGGTACGATTTGAAACCAAGTATTGCCCGTTGCCAGTGCATGTCCGAAGTTATATCTTGCCCATAAATTCAGAACGTGTGAAGATCTTAATTATCAACGGGCCAAATTTGAATCTATTAGGAACGCGCGAACCTGAAATTTATGGTTCACAAACTTTAGATGAACTCGTAGAGAGCATCAAAAATTCTTATCGTGAAATTGAATTTGGACATTTTCAGAGCAATGTGGAAGGCGAACTAATCAATAGCCTGCAAGCTGCGGTTAAAGAGTTTGATGGCGTTGTGATAAACGCTGGTGGTTACACGCATACTTCAGTAGCTATCAGAGATGCAATCTCAAGCATCAATTTACCTGTTGTGGAAGTTCATATCTCCAATATTGCAGCTCGTGAAGAGTTCAGGCATAGCTCAATGATCGGAGCTGTTTGCATCGGAAGTATTATCGGGTTTGGCGCTTTTTCGTACAACTTGGCCGTTGAAGCGCTTAAAACTTATCTGAAGGAAGGTCTGTAAAGACTTTTTTCCCTCGAATAAAGTAATCAGCCACAATACTGCGCTGGTAAAGACGATTGACCTTGTCGTAATTTCCTGAACGTTTGGACAGCGTTTTTCTCATTCGTCCATATGCAGCAAAATGAGCTTTTATCACGGCCACAAAATCTTTAGGATGACCCGAGGCCAAAAACTTGAAAGCGGCTACTCCATCTAAAATCATTCGCAGGAATATTCGCTGAACAAGAACCGATTTCGGTAGATTTTTGAGAAGCAGTTCTAAACCGTTTCTGAAATTGAGAAATGTTTTGAACGGGTTCGATTTCGATAGTGTTCCGCCTCCAACGTGATACACAACAGATTTAGGTTGAACCATTACTTTATAATGTGCACGGTTGATCCTCCAGCAAAGGTCAATCTCTTCCATGTGAGCAAAGAAATCTTCGTCCAATCCGCCTATTTGAGTGTATACAGAATTGCGAATTGCTAAGCACGCACCTGTAGCCCAAAATATCTGCTCAACCGAATCATATTGTCCATGGTCTTTTTCCAAGGTCTCAAAAAGTCGTCCTCGACAAAATGGATATCCAAATTTGTCGATGTAGCCTCCACATGCACCAGCATATTCAAAACTAGATCGGTCGTTATAGCTCAGAATTTTTGGTTGGCTAGCAGCAATGTTTTTGTCCGAGTCCATTAACTCAATGATCGGATGAAGCCAGTTCTTGGTCACTTCAACATCCGAATTCAGCAGCACAAAAAACTCTTCGGTTAGTTTGTTTAATGCTTGATTGTAGCCACCTGCGAATCCAAGATTGCTCTTGTTCTCAATCAATTTCACATCGGGAAATCGAGTTTTGAGAAATGAAATCGAGTCATCCGAACTTGCATTATCGGCCACGTACACAACAGCTTCGGGCGAATGCTCGATTACCGATGGCAAGAATTTTTCGAGGAACGATTTTCCGTTCCAATTGAGAATGACGACCGCTACGCGCATGCGCTACAAAAGTGCGTGAACCGAATCACAGGATCAATATGGATTCTGGTAAAATTGTTTCGACCGATTACCGTAACCATCATTGCTGTCTTCTTGGTCAATGTCGTTAACGGAGTTGCTTCGAATTTGAAGATCATAGTTCCATCGGATATTGGTGATCTCGTTTTTGGCATCCGAATGGATCAGTGTAAATTCCTTTGAGCCGCGTTCCAAATTGGCGAAAACGAATTTCTTGTTGCTCTGTTCAGCGTTCAGTTGGTCTTTCAATTTGTAATAGTGCCAGATTTCGTACGGATACGTGTTAGGCTCAAAGTAATTGGGAGAAATGGTATTCGGAGGTCCGTACTGCAGATAAACACGTCCTCGATCGGTATCGTAGCCTCTGCGAAGATTGTTGGAGTAATTGGCATTCACTTTTTCAACTTCTTTCCAATACGTAAGCCACGCCTGTTCAGGATTGTCCGTGTCTCGTTTTTTCCAAAAATTATACATGAATTTCCACATCATGTTCTTGTCCTGAAAATTCATTCTCCTGTTGACCTGATTGATTTCTTCTTGTGTAGAAATAGGATGAAGGCAACGTAAATATTCTTTCAACTGATCAAGGTTCTGGTATTGGGTGACGAATGATCCGTACATATCGTTTTCAGATCCTTGATTTTCGAGAACATATTCTTCCGTAACCGAATTGTTCGTGCGCTGAAAGAAAAGAGACCTTCGTTCCATCAGTTTATTTTCGTCACTCCTAACCTCAATGACCAGGTTGTAATTGCCGCTCGATAATCGTTCGATAGGAAAAGATTGCAGCACAGGAACCACTTCAGCATAATCACGCTTCGATAATTTCCGAAGGCCTTCTACAATTCTTCCGTCATCTGCGTTTTCAACAAACATGTCGATCAGAAATTTCTTGTCAGCAGGAAGGTTTTCTAGTTGAAGATTATACACTTCGACATAAAATGTGATGTCAGTTCTTTCCTCCGGGTAATAGTCAGAAGTGTAGGGTATAAGGTCATATCCGACCTTGCTTAGAATGTTTGGAGTTGTTGTTTCGGAATATGAATCAACCAGTTGGATGCTCGACATTGAAAACGTAGAACGATAAACTGGCTTTCCCTTAACAGTATCAAGATAGGAAGTGCCTTCAGGTTCGGAATCGAGATTTTTCAACTTCTGTTTTTCAATCACCACCTTTTGTATGATGGTCGCAGCTTTACTAAGCGAATCGTTAATGTCTTTTATGGTGACTTCCAGATCGTAACTTCCAGGTTTAAGCGGAATTCTCCGCTGATCGATAAAATCCATTGGAACGCTGCCAGTTGCATTCAATGGTCCTTTAACGATGTAGGAATCCTTAAAAGGAACCCAAACTCCTTTCGAAACATGATACGTTATCAGCACTTCAGCATAATATCCATCACCAACAGTAACTGGCACTAAACTGTTCCCTTTCAGCTTAAGATAGGTCTCCAAATACGGTCCGTCACTTGGAGATTCGAATTCAGCCATGGCAAATTCTGCCCGAAGATTTTGCGCAAAAACGGCACTGTCTGTGACCGTGATCAACAATAAAATGACCCAGATTATCTTCTTCATTCTGTAAAGTTACCAAACCACGGTTTATCCATGTTAAAATCCAATCTACATTAAGGCAATAAATAACGTTTCTACGGGAAGAAAATTCTTTTACTTTTGCGCTCGGAGAGTTGGCAGAGTGGTCGATTGCAGTAGTCTTGAAAACTACCGTACCGCGAGGTACCGAGAGTTCGAATCTCTCACTCTCCGCCAAACGGCCTTAGGTTTTACCTGAGGCCGTTTTTTATTACCGCAGAATGATGAAGAAAACACTCGTTGTAGGGGCAAGTCCGAAATCAGAGCGCTACGGATTTAAAGCTGTGGAGCGCCTTAGCGGATACGGCCATCCGGTTTATGCATTTGGTATAAGAAAGGGAACCATCGGGAATATTGCCATTACCGATGAATGGCCCAACGAAGCGTTCGACACAGTTACGCTTTACCTCAATCCTGAAAGACAGGCAGCATACTACGATCGAATCATTGACCTGAAACCAACGCGCGTCATCTTCAATCCTGGAACAGAAAATCCGGTTTTTGAAGAGATGCTTGAAAAGGCCGGAATAGAAGTGGACGAAGCTTGTACGCTTGTTCTTCTCAGTTTGGGCAGTTACTGATTTACAGGTTCTACCAGATATCCAGCGGTCTTTAGCTGTGCAATCAGTCCGTTTTCGCCTACTAGATGCATGGCGCCAACGGCAAAAAAGGTGGCATTTTTCGCGACTTGTTCCTTCATCAATACAATCCAGCGGTTGTTTCTTTCCGTAAGCAGTTTTGCTTCCATAGCATCAAAACCATCGTTGTTTTCGCTCACTTTTTCAAGTTCATCTAGATTTTGAGAAACGTATGCTGCCAACATTTTATCGTAATCGCGCATCATGCTAGCCGTGGTGCTTTTCAGGTCTTTCATCTGATCTTCGATTGAAATACCCGAAACGATTTCCATTTGTTCTTGCATGGTTTCGAGGCCAATTATCGGTTTCTTATCCTTTTTCGCCATGGCAGAAAGTTCTTGCTCATACATTTTCACTTTGCCAAGTAAGTCGTTCATAATGAGTCCGCTAACGTAGATCGGCCGGATCTTGGCATATTTCTCCACTTTCTTTTCCTTGATGCCCAGCGAATCCACAAATGCTGAAACCACTGTGGCGTAATCTTCGGCAGTCATATAATCTGACCAAGATTTTCCATCGGGCATCATCATTTCCATGGCCATTTTCATTTGCTCGGCAAACGGAACGTCAAGGTCAGCTTCCAAGGCAAGTACTTCGCTGCCTGTCAACGCTTCTTTCATTTTATCGGTAAAAAAATACTTGTCTTCTGGCAGCAAGTGTATTGTACCGAAGAGGTAGGAAGGCTTTTCAAGATTATTACCGCTTATTTTCCAAAGAAGCGAGTTGTTTGTTTCCTGAGCGATGCTTCCAATTGTGGAACCGATCAGCACTAACGTTGTGGCCAAGCCAGTAAATAGTCTATTCATTTTAGTTGGATAAAGATTCGTTGATAATGGTACAAGCTTCGGCAATTTCTTCGTCACTGATTGTTAAAGGCGGAGCAATGCGCATGGCCGTATCACAAAAAAGAAACCAATCTGTTACAACGCCATTTTCTATGCAGCGATCAATGGCTGCAAAAAGCTCAGAACTGCTGGAAAGTTGAACAGATAGCATCAGACCTTTTCCGCGTATCTCTTTGATCTGATGGTGATTAAGCAGTTTTCGGAATAATTTTTCTTTTCGGTCGATGTTCTCAATCAGTTGTTCGTTCTGTATGACAGATAGGCAGGCAGCACCTGCAGCACATGAGACAGGATGACCTCCAAATGTAGTGATATGGCCTAAAATGGGTTCGCGACTCAGTGTGGACATGAGTTCGTTAGAAGCAATAAAAGCCCCGATCGGCATGCCTCCACCCATTCCTTTTGCCAGAAGTAGAATATCTGGAACGATGTCAAAATGTTCGAAAGCGAACATTTTACCCGTTCTCCCAAAACCGCATTGAATTTCGTCAAGCACCAGAAGTGTCCTTGTTTCTGAACAGCGGTTTCTTAGTGCCTTCATGTATGTTTCAGAAGGGATTCGAATGCCAGCTTCGCCTTGTATGGTTTCGAGGAAAACAGCCGCTGTTTTTTCAGTGATGGCTTCCAGGTCATCAAAATTGTTCAATCTGATGAGCGAGGTTTCGGGCAGAAGAGGGTAGAATGGATACTTGAACGCTTCATTTCCCATTAAACTCAAAGCTCCGTTTGAACTGCCGTGATAGGCATTTTCGAAACTAATGAGTCCGCTGCGACCAGTCACTTTTTTTGCCAGTTTGATGGCGCCTTCCACAGCTTCGCTGCCTGAGTTCACGAAATAAACGGAGTTTAATGTCGATGGAAGAGCAGCGGTTAGTTGGTCAGCAAACTTGAACTGAGGCGATTGAGCGTATTCGCCATATACCATCAAATGCAAGTGTTTGTCTACTTGGTCTTTAATGGCTTTAACCACTTGCGGATGCCGATGCCCAACATTACTGACAGAGATTCCGGCAATGAGATCCATGTATCGTTTGCCCTTAGGGTCGTACATGTAAACGCCTTCGGCACGCTCAATTTCAAGTCCAATTGGGCTTTCTGAAGTCGGTGCAAGATGTTTAAGCAGTCGCTCTCTTTCGCTTGGCATTCGGCAAATGTAGAGCAAAAAAAGAGGGAAGCTTTTGGCTTCCCTCAATGTCTTTGGTTCAGAAATTTATTTAGAACCTTTCAGCGTAACGCTGAATTTTAGAATGTCATCAATTGCTTTATCGCCTAGGTCATCGAAGAACGAACCTGAACCATAACGAACATCGAATTTTGAACGGTCAACTTCAATATTAGCGGTTGCAGTCATTTCACCACTGTCAGTGTATGTGATAGTTACTGGAAACGTTACTTCGTGCGTAATTCCTTTGATTGTCAAATTCGCAGTGATTTGATTTCCGTTCGCACTTTTGATGGCGATGTTGGCGGTTTTGAATTTCTCCACGTTGAAGAAATCCTCATTCTTCAAGTGACCTTCCAATTTCCCTTTCATGTCACCGTCAAGGTCTGTTACTGAAATAGTGGTCATGTCAATTGAGAATTTACCATTTGAGACAACACCACCAGAAATCTGTAGGCCACCTTCCATCAGGTTAACAGTGCCAGTGTGTGTTTTTCCTGTGATCTTAGAGCCTGACCATTCAATTTTGCTGGCTGCAGCATCTATCCGGTAAAAACCGTCAATGTCAGAAGTTGGGGTAAAAGCACTCAGAACCACGAAGGAAATGATGCTTGAAATGATTGTAATCTGCTTTTTCATTTTTGTTTTATTTGTTGGTTTATTAAGTCAATGTTGCAACACTAAACTACACTTTTACAGTAATGTTCAATGCCCACTTACAATAAATCTGCCAACAGGTTTATTGCTCATGTCTGTTAAGTAGTAGACGCCACTTGCCAGTTGTTGGATGCCTATTCTTATGATTGAATTTTGCGATGGATTCAAAGATTGTTCTATTGTTCTTCCGTAAGCATCAATCAGGTTCAGATTTTTAGAAGTCTTCGAATCTTTGAACTGAATTTCCACGAAATCTGATGCTGGATTTGGCCAGATTTTCACTTCCAAAGAAGCTGATATTTGCTCTTCGCTAATTCCAACATTCAAGAAATTCCTCGTCTCAGATTCCCACAGACCGCGTCCGAAAGTAGCCGCCCGAATTACTTGAGCAGATTCTTGAATCTCCAATTCCGAAACAATCACATTCGGAAGTCCAGTCATATAAGGCTCCCATTCCGTCAGATTACGATCCCAATAATAAACGCCTACATCAGTTCCTACATAAACTCCACCAGCTGAGCTTCGCTCAATCTCGATACAGTTAACAGGAAGGTTCGGCAAATTCATGCTCATGTTTTCCCAAGTTTGGCCCGCATTGGTGCTTCGGTAAACTTTCTTGCCATCGGTATAACCGGAAAACGTTACCCAAATGGTATTTTCTTCAAGTGGATCAAAAGCCACATAGGTTAAATTATTGGTTGGAAGACCTGTGATGATATTGTTCCAAGTGTCACCAAGATCGGTAGTTAGACGTAGCGTTCGTTTCGATCCTGAAACGATGTATTCTGTATTTGTGTGGGCCACATCCAACAAGATCAGCGGACCATTATTGCCACTCGTAAGCGATGGCGAAAATTCGAACCAATCTGATCCTCCAGTATCTGAACGATAAACGATACTTCCTGAAGCTGCATAAAGCACTTGAGGTTCTCCTGGTTCCATCATAAAAGGCGTTACCCAAGCACCTTGAGCAGGGGCAATGTCGTCACCGAAAGAATTGCCACCGTCATCACTTCTATGCAACTCTCCATTCTGAATAGTGCAGTACATTATATTCGGATTCGTAGGGTCGATCATAGCTTCCATGCCATCGCCACCAAATACACCTAGCCATTGGTTGTTTTTCCATCGGAAAGTGCCGTTGTCTTGTGCTCCGGCCAAAATGATCGTTGGATTTGAAGGAGCATTTGCCAATCGGTAAAACTGAGTAATGGACATGCCGCTGCTTATGCTTTCATAGCCGTTGAAATAATGCGATCTCCTGTAAAGTCCACCATCGCATCCTGCGTAGAATTGGCCAGTAATAGGTTGATACTGTAGCCGATGCTGGTCTGCATGAACATAAACTCCATTTGCTCCGAACCAATGGCCATCAAGTATGAAGTTGGTGCCTCCATTGATTGATTTCCAAATGTTGATACCGCCAACTCTGACTTCATCCTCATTAAATGGAGACACGGCCAAATCCATGGAATACCAACCTTGTCCGCCACCTTCGATGCCAAACTCGTCACCAGACATCATGTTTGGTGTACTTGTTATCAAGGCCCAAGTTGCGCCTGAATCGTCAGAACGATAAAGACCTTCCATTCCTTCGTCTGACCGACTGGCTAGAGCGTACACCACATTAGGAGCTACTGGTGAAACGGCAATTTTCACGCGGATCATGGCATTTGAGTTCATGCCAGTTGTGCTTTCAGTCCAAGTCAGTCCATTATCAGTTGATATGAAAAATGGAGGAAGCGAACCTGAATTGGTAGAAGCATAGATCGTATCAGAACTGAATGGTTTGAATTCGAGATCGGAGAAATTCCCTGTCCTTGTTTGTGTCCAAGTTACACCTGCATCTTCTGTGCGGTAAATTCCATTTGTTGTGGCCGCAATCAAGACATTCGTGTGTGCAGTATCCATCAACATTCTTGTAATGTTATATTTTGAACTCACCGCAAAACTCAATCCTGTTGTGTCCCAAGTTGATCCACCATCCGTGGAAATCATTACCCCGTAAGTGTATGTGTCGCTCGCGCTTTCATCTCCCGAAGCGAGGTAAATCGTATCTGGATTGTGCGGGTTGACAACCACTTCAGCAATGCCAATATTCAAGAGGTCGTCTGTCAAAGGCTCCCAAGAAAGACCGTTATCGGCAGATTTCCACAATCCGCCACTTGGCGCTCCGGCCCAGATCTGATTGGTGTCTGTGGGGTGAAAGGCTACAGCGGAAATACGACCAATAGATTCGCCTTGTCCGTTTAGAGGTTCTTCAATTGGACCGATCAATTGCCAATCGCCATTGCTACCTCTGTATTGTTTTTGAAGTGCTGCTCGTTTAACTTCTTCGTAAATGATTCTGGAATCTGCTGCATCACCGTTTTCGGAAAGTCGCTGTTCTATGAACCATTCCCAACGTTTGAACTGTTTCCATCCTGATCCTTTAGGCCCTACGGAATCACCGAATTCGGCATAAAATGCCTGTTGCACATCTTGAAACCGTACATCTGGATCAGAGATCATCTCTCTCCAATTTCTCGTTTGAGCCTGCGCTCCCAAACCAAATACCACTAAGCAAGCTAGAATGCCTGTTAAAGCTTTCATGATTGGTGTTTTTTAGATCCTTCGTATACGTCAAAGCGTGCCAATCGGCATTCAATTGATCCGTTGAATAACTCCAGTTTGCTGGTTGATTTCAGGCCAACCTTTTTTAATGCGCCAAGATTACCGGTGATCATGAAACAAGAGAAACCTTTCCAGTTCTGCTTAAAAGCATCGCCTAGGTTTTTATAAAGTTCATCAATATCTTCCTTGTCCATGCGGTCGCCATACGGTGGATTTAGTACCAGCGTACCTCGTGTTTCCGTTGGTTTCAAGTCAAGGAATTCCTGCACTGAAACTTGAATGTCCTCATCCAATTCAGCACCGTAAATATTCTTTTTGGCCTTAGAAACCACATTTGCACTCACATCTGAAGCATAGATCTTAAGATGTGTATTAGAAATGCGTTCCATTGATCCGTCAATGATGGTGTCAAATAGTTTCTGGTCAAAATCAGGCCATTTTTCGAAGGAATAACCTAGCTTTCTGAACAGCCCGGGTGGCATGTTCAGGCCTTTGATGGCCGCTTCAATGGCAATGGTTCCAGAACCGCACATGCCATCATAGAATGGAGTAACTGGATCCCAACCAGATAATTCAACGATGCCTGCGGCAAGCACTTCATTTATCGGTGCTTGCCCGGTAATTTGCCTGTAGCCGCGCATGTGCAACGAATGCCCAGTCGAGTCAAGCGAAAGGGTCACCAACTCCTTATCGATATGAACATGTATAGGAAGGTCAGGATTTTCTCTGTCTACGTTCGGCCTATCTCCCGTTTTCTCTCGCAGTCTGTCAACAATGGCATCTTTTGCCTTCAGTGACATGTACAGAGAATGGGTAAACGTTTGCGAGTTGAGTGCGCATTTAATGGAGAACGTCTTATCGTTACTCAAATAATTTTCCCAAGGAAAAGCTTTGATCCGAGCGTAGTAAGCGCTCTCATCCATCGCAACGAAGGATTTGATCGGTTTCAGTACGCGAAGCGCAAATCGCGAGCGGAAGTTGACCTTGTATATAAAACCAAGGTCGCCTTTGAAGTAAACGGCACGTTTTCCGATTTCCACATCTCTAGCACCAAAAGATCTTAGTTCGTGAGCCAGAATCTCTTCGAAGCCTGCCAACGTTGTGGCTGTTAATTGATGGACGTCTGCGCTCAACTTATATGCATTGTATGGATAGAAGCATTTTCCATGCTTCGGTTGTTTTTCCCTCTTCTAACAAACGCTGCGCATTTTTGTGCAGCATGTGTTCCACCTCCTTCGGGTTCTGAGAGTGGTCTTTTATCAATTCTTTCAGATTAGCTTGATTGCAATATTCTTGAATTTCACTCGAAGGTGGTAGGGCAGAAGCCATGGCAAGTTGGCCAAGATCATTGCCTGTAAGTACCGAACTATGGCGGATGTTCAACGGTAATCCGTCAAATCCCATTCCTACAATACGACCTGGTTTTGCAACTTCAAAAACCGCATCGCCATGCGCACGGCAGTACCAATTCTGACCCATTCGGGCTACAAGGTCAAGTTTCTGTGGGTCGATATTGCCGTCTTCTCCGAATACATTTTCCGATACGTGGATTCTCACCACTTCAGAAACGACCAGATTTCCTGCGCCTCCATTTTCTCCCAAATGAATCACTTCGCGAACCTTGCATTCCAGTTGAACAGGTGCTTCCTTCACACGAAGCGCTTTCACCACATCAGAGGCAATACCAGTCAATCCAGCCTTTTCAAATTCATTCACACCGTCTTCAAACTCGCAACTGGCCAAATTCATTTGATGCAGAATATCGTAGCTAACCACGTTTATGACACATTCATTGGTAGCTTCCACATTATCCAAAGTGTGTTTAGTGGTATTTCCCTGAACGCGCCTTGCCGGAGAAAAAATGGCAATTGGTGGATTGGCACTAAAAACGTTGAAGAAACTGAATGGTGCCAAATTCGGTTTTCCATCTTTATCTACAGTACTCACAAAAGCAATGGGTCGTGGCGCAATGGCACTAAGCAACAGGCCGTGCAACTGCGGAGTTTCCATTTCCATTGGTGTGTAACTTCTCATCTAATTCAGAATTTGAATGCAAAGGTAACTGAACGGTTTCAAGTTGTCTTCAGCTTGAAAGCCACGTGTTCAAATCATCGATTTGGCAACATATTATTCAGCTGAAAAAAAGAGATGTTTGTTTTCAATAAAAAATTAACTTTGCCGTCCCGAAAACGGGATGGTTCTTATAAAACACGCGGATGTGGTGAAATTGGTAGACACGCCAGACTTAGGATCTGGTGCCGTGAGGTGTGTGGGTTCGAGTCCCTCCATCCGCACCATTAAAAGAGGGAACTGCTGAAAAGCAGGTCCCTTTTTTTGCTAATAGGAGTTATTAAAAACAATAAATGAGTACGATGAACATTACCAAAGAGAGCATTGACGAACTGAATGCACGGGTAACAATCAAATTGCAGCCAACAGATTATCAGCCTTTGGTTGAGAAAACACTAAAAGATCAAGCACGTAAGGCTAACATACCAGGATTTAGACCAGGAAAAGTGCCAGTTGGCGTTGTGAAGAAAATGTACGGTGCATCCATCTTGGTAGATCAAGTGAACAAGATGCTTGGCAATAAACTGTACGAATACATCGGAAACGAGAAGTTGGAGATACTTGGAAATCCGCTTCCATCTGCCACTATTGAACCAAAGGCCGATTGGGAGAATCCAGCAGAGATGGAATTTACCTACGATCTTGGTCTAGCGCCAAAGATCGAACTCGATCTAGGAAAGAACTTCAAGTTTGATTACTACCTGATTGAAGCGACAGATAAGGATATCGAAAGCTCTCTAGAGAACATTTCTAAACGAAGTGGAGAAATGGTGGAGCACGATACCATTGGCGAAAATGACCTCGTCAAGGTTCAATGGGTTGAGTTGAATGAAGACAAAAGCATCAAAGAAGGTGGTGTGCTTCACTCATCAAGCATTGCGTTGGATCGATTGAATGAAGATGTGAAGAAGCAGATCGTTGGTAAGAAATTAGGCGATGTTGTAACCGTGGTTTATTCTGATTTCTCTGTTAATACAGCAGATACAGCTGCCATGTTGGGTGTGTCGAAAGATGCGCTGGCAAACTTGAACAAGGATTTCAAGATCACTATTGAAAAGATTCAGCGCTTGAAGCCAGCTGAACTGAACGAAGACCTTTTAAAGAAAATGTATCCTGACGGATCTGTGACCAACTTGGAGCAGATGAAAGAGAAGATCAAGCAGGATTACTCAACGTACTTTGAAAAGGAAAGCGATCGGAAATTGAAGAACGACATCGTTGTTGATCTATTGAAAAACACGAAAGTCGAATTGCCAGATGAGTTCCTAAAACGCTGGTTGACCACCGTTAATGAGAATAAATCAAGCAGAGAACAAATTGAACTTGAATATCCGAACTATCGTGATGGGTTGAAGTGGCAATTGATTGAGAACAAGGTTATTCGCGAAAACGATATCAAGGTTACTTCAGATGAATTGAGAGACGGAGTTCGTGCTCAACTTCATCAGCAGTTTGCTTATTACGGAATGCAGCAAGCGGACGATGAGATCATGGATGATATGGTTGAGAAGTTTATGAAACGTCAGGATGAGGTTCGCAAATTGAATGATCAATTGTATGATCAAAAGGTAATGGAGCTATTCAAAAGCAAAGCTCATTTGAACGAGAAGAAAGTTAGCAGCGAGAAGTTCTACGAAATGCTAGCAAAAGAGAACGTTTAAAGAACAAATGGCAGTTAAAAACTGTCTTATACTGAGAATGCCGCGTATTGCCATTAATTGCGATATTCGGCATTCTTCGTTTTAAACAACAATAAGTAGCAGAAAGAAATGGACGGTAACGAATTTAGAAAGTACGCAATTAAGCACAGAGGCATTAGCAGCACCACTTTCGATAGTGTGATTGGCTCAATGACTCCATATATCATCGAGGAACGCTCGTTGAACGTGGCACAAATGGATGTGTTCTCGCGTTTGATGATGGACCGAATCATCTTCCTTGGAACTGGGATTGATGATACCGTGGCAAACATCATTCAAGCACAACTTCTTTTCTTGGAAAGTGCAGACAATAAAAAAGACATACAGATCTATCTGAATTCTCCTGGAGGGTCAGTTTATGCAGGTTTAGGAATTTACGACACCATGCAATATATCGCACCGGATGTAAGTACTATATGCACTGGAATGGCGGCATCGATGGGAGCAGTACTTCTTTGTGCAGGCGCAACAGGAAAGAGAACAGCTTTGAAACACTCTCGAGTAATGATTCATCAGCCATTGGGCGGAGCGCAAGGTCAAGCGTCTGATATCGAAATCACAGCTCGCGAAATTGCCAAGTTGAAAAAGGAATTATACGACATTATTGCAACTCATTCTGGACAGACCTATGATAAAGTTTGGGCAGATTCTGACCGCGATTATTGGATGACAGCGGAAGAAGCAAAAGCGTACGGAATGATTGATGAGGTTCTGGTAAGAACTAAATAAGCCGTAAATTGGAACCCAAAGCTGGACTTTACGATATTCCGTGAGGTCCAGTGAAAAGGATAGTGGAACATGAAGGCAAGTAAGGATAAAGAACATATCAAGTGTTCTTTCTGCGGAAGGGACAAACAAGACACAGCAGTGTTGATTGCTGGTATTAACGGACACATTTGCGATAGGTGTATTGCGCAAGCATACCAGATCGTGAACGAAGAGTTTGCCAGCAAACAGGATAAGACGATCAATCAATCATTGAATCTGCTTAAGCCGATTGAGATCAAAACCTTTTTAGATGAGTATGTCATCGGTCAGGATCAGGCGAAGAAAGTATTGGCTGTTGCCGTGTACAATCACTTTAAGCGACTGGTGCAAAAGCCAGACAAGGAAAATGATGATGTAGAAGTAGAAAAGTCAAACATCATCCTTGTTGGAAGAACAGGAACGGGTAAAACCTTGCTGGCGCGAACCATTGCTAAAATGCTGAATGTCCCATTCTGTATTGCAGATGCAACTGTACTTACTGAAAGCGGTTATGTTGGCGAAGACGTAGAAAGTATTCTAAGCAGATTGCTTCAAGCTGCCGATTACGATGCGGCTGCTGCCGAAAAAGGAATCGTTTTCATTGATGAGATTGATAAAATTGCGCGCAAGGGCGATAATGCTTCCATAACGCGAGATGTTTCTGGCGAAGGAGTTCAACAAGGATTGCTGAAACTGTTGGAAGGTTCTGTGGTTAATGTTCCACCTCAAGGAGGAAGAAAACATCCTGAACAAAAGATGGTAGCCATTGACACTAAGAATATTCTATTCGTTTGCGGAGGAGCATTTGATGGCATCGAGCGCATCATTGCCAAGCGTATGAAGAAACAGACGATCGGCTATGCATCTCACACGGGTAAAGAAGAGATTGATGAAGACAATCTGCTTCAATACATCTCGGCTCAAGACATTAAAAACTTTGGTCTCATTCCAGAATTGATCGGACGATTACCGGTTGTTACCCATCTTAATCCGTTGGATGCTGATGCATTGAAACGCATTCTCACAGAACCAAAAAATGCTTTGGTAAAACAATACAAGAAGCTTTTCAAAATGGACAAGGTTGAACTTGAAATTGAGGAAGGCGTGTTGGATTATGTAGTAGAAAAGGCCATCGAATTCAGTCTCGGTGCGCGCGGATTGCGTTCCATCTGCGAGGCCATTCTTATTGATGCGATGTTCGAGTTGCCATCGTCTGACGATAAGCACATTACCGTAACGGTTGATTACGCACGTGAAAAGCTGTCTAACTCTACCATCAGTAAGCTTAAAGCCGCTTAAGTCGATTACCATTGATTGAAAACTAAAAAGGCTGCTCCATCGGAGCAGCCTTTCTTTTTTAAAACTCGTTTAACGATTATTTACAAGTGTATCCTTGGGTCTCCAAAGATCGGATGTAAGCATCATACAGTTGTGGTGTTCCGTAATCATCACGGCAGATTTCTACTTCAGATCCACCTTGGTAAGTGCAGGTTTGACATTTTTTACAAGCAGTTGTTGAAACGGCAACTCCAACAAGCATGGCAAACAGTAAGTACTTTGATTTCATAGTGTATAAGATTAATAGGTTGTGCGACAATAATACCAACTTGTCACCAAATAACCATACGTAGAATTACTTATGTGCTACGATGCTGTTATTTCGCTCTCTACGCAACTGCTCAGAAGTCTTGCTTCTTCCATCATGACTCCATCCTGGTGCAGCAAAAATATATCCCAGCTTGGTCTTCAGGTCTGGTGCACTTTTCACATCCATCCAAATATTGCCGAACTCATGAAACGCAATTTTGAAGAGGTTATAAGTGTGAATATTGGAAGTGATTCCATAAACCACAGGATCAGATTCTTCTTCTTTCTGAAACGTGCCTAACATGCGATCCCAGATAATGAGAATGCCTGCATGGTTCCTATCCAGATAACGAACATTACTTGCATGATGCACCCGATGGTGCGATGGTGTATTGAAAATCCATTCAATCGGACCAAGCGATTTAATGGTTTTGGTATGCACCCAAAACTGATAGATCAGGCTGATTCCGATCATCGTAAAGATCATGATAGGATGAAAACCGATGAGAGGAAGCCACATCCAAAAAACATATTTATAGAACAGTTCTGTCCAACTCTGACGAAGCGCAACGGCCAAATTGTAATTGACCGAAGAATGATGATTGATGTGCGCAGCCCAAAGAACACGTATAGAATGGCTGAGTCGGTGATGCCAATAGAACGAAAAATCGTCTGCAAAAAAGAGAATAACCCAAGCGTACCACTTGTCCATTCCTAAATATTGCTTGAAACCCAAAAGATCGAATTGGTAGAGGTATAGGAAAAAACCGAAAGCTGCGAATTTCACGCCAACGCCAAGAATCAAAGAACCGATTCCCATTCCAATGCTTGCCAAACTGTCTTTTGGTTCATGCAGCTTGAGATTTTCACGGTATCCAATGTAGAACTCAAGAAGAATCAAGATTGCAAATCCCGGAACGAAGTAGACGGTTACATCATCTGTAAATCCCCAAACTTCGGGTGAACGATATATTTCCAGAAGACTTTTCATTGAAATTTTAACTTATTATCCGAAGGTAACGAGTTCAAAGGTCAAATTTCTGATCAATGTCACTCATCGTCAAATTTCTGATTTCGGCTGTTTTCAATTGGAGGCATAAGTGGTGTGTAAATCGATTCTCCACCGTCAACAGCAAGATTGATTCCAGTGATAAATGCGGCCGCAGGCGAAGAAAGAAAAACTACAGCACCAGCCACTTCTGCTTCTGTTCCCAATCTGAAATGCTGATTGTTCTTACCATATCCTCTCACGTATTCTTGAAACTGAGGCGCGTAAGTATCCAATCCGCTTGATTCGATGGTGCCAGGAGAAATACTGTTTATTCGTACACCATGCTTGCCCCATTCATTGGCTAGGCTCATGGTTAAGTTCTGAATGCCTGCGCGCGCAGCAGCCGAGTGTGCCAGCATTGGAAAC
Source organism: Flavobacteriales bacterium (assembly GCA_021739695.1). Lineage (NCBI taxonomy): Bacteria > Pseudomonadati > Bacteroidota > Flavobacteriia > Flavobacteriales > Flavobacteriales bacterium. The sequence goes on from JAIPBM010000009.1 coordinate 73,508, forward strand.
CCATTCCGATTGTCCATGGTTATGTTGATGACCGAACCACCATTTTTGGAGAAAGATTGATTGAAAACCTCTTGGGTCAGAAAGAATGTTCCGGTTAAATTGGTTTCAATCACCGCATGCCAACCTTTTCTATTGATGAATTCTGCGGGCGATGGAAATTGTCCACCTCCGTTATTTACAAGCACGTCAATTCGTCCGTATGTTTCGATGGCAGCGGATACGCATGCTTTGATGCTGTCCTCATCACGGATATTGCACTCCAAGGCTATGGCTTCAGAACCGTCATCATGAAGAATTTTCAATCCAGCATCCAGTTTTTCTCTGTTTCGGCTTGCAATGATCAACTTGGCTCCAAGTAGGCCGAACTCGCGTGCAATTCGCAGTCCAATTCCAGTTCCACCACCGGTTATCAGCACCACCTTCTCTCTAAAAAGTCCTTCTTTAAAAACAGTATTTATCATTCTTTGATTGTTTCGAGTATGAGTTGAGCAGGGTTGGATTACTTCGCAAAGGTCAAAAAGAATCGTTGTCGTAGGTTGTAATTCCCCAATCAGAAGGAGAATGATAGTTCTCCATTTCATCCTCGTGAGTATAAAACAAGAAAGGTATTCGTTCTTGATAAGGGCCAAAGCTGAAGGAGTTACCCAGAAATCCTAATTGCTTAAGAACTTTGGCATCAACACCATTTTCTTGACTACAAGAAACAATGCCGGTGAAACTTTTTTTTACAACTTCCTGACTCAGAAAAGCAATCATTTTCTTTCCACTTTCTAAGGTGGTCAAACGCAGATCAAAGATCACCAACTTGTCCTTGTCTACATAGAACAGAATGTAGCTTCCATCGTCATTTTTCAATCGAAGGGCCAAGTAGTTGTATCGCGGATTGCTTAATCGCCAGTTGATCTGATCAGGGGTGCGCAACGCCCTAATGCTCGAAGAAATTTCTATTCTATTGGCGTCCAATCCTTCCTCAATAGCTTTTTTGGCTGTGCTGAGTTTGATTTCGGCTCGAACAGAATCCGATCCTTGTGAAAACCGACATAGGATTGTAGGTTTGAAATAGTAGCGATAATCAAATAAATGTTGCCAACCGATTTTGAGGAATTGACTCGTTGTTTGATCATTTCCCAAGCCGATAACAAAAAGATTTCCCTCTTCTTTAAGTTCTTGAAAACAGCGCCCTGAAAGTTTCTTAAGAATTCCTCTTTTCCGATGTGAAGGATGTATCATGATCTCGCACGAACGGTAAATCGTTCGTGGATTACCTGAAAATTCAAAAGTTTCCGAGGTAACGCCAAAAAAACCTCCCAAGTTCTTCGTGAATGTGTCAATTGCCACATACCCAATGAAACGTCCTTCAGGGTTTTGAATATATTTCCATCGGAAGTAATCAATATCTATGCTCGTTCCGAAACAGTCTTGCATGAGAGGAACAAGTTGGTCAAAATCGTTTGGTCCAATCCGCTGAATATCGTAGGCGAAATCTTCTGGACGCTTCAGGTATTTTTCTTGCTTAACAGCCATTCCCATCACGATTTTTTAAATCTCAATTCAAAGCCGACCATTACGCATGGATCACCATTAACCGTCCAAAGACTTCTAATGCTGTTGGCTCGATGAAATGTTGTTGGTTGCATGAAACTCAATTCGTGATGAAGCCGATCAACGAATTTATAATCTCAATTGGGATTTACGGCAATTGCAGCACTTGATTATTCAAGAAGTGGGTTTCTGCCAACTTTGCTTGAATCCGATTTGGTAATGGAAGTCCTATTGTTGTCGCTCGTAAGCGCCTAGATCAGGTTTTGGGCCTACAATTCTAAGATTGCCAGCAACATCTTGACTTAGCAATGCATCGTTGGTAATTGATTCTTTCCCGACATTAATGGCGGCAGAAAGAGTATCCAGTTCAAAATTCTGATCTACCGGGTCAACGAATTTCGGATCCTGATTGTAGATCATCTCATGGAATTCACTCACGCTGCTGATGTCGATGGGTTCCTCGGCATTGAAGTCCACTTTAAGTAGGCAATTGTCAAATTCAATATTGAAAGCTGCAAATGCATCCTTGTCCAATCCAAGTTCGGTTTGGTTGTTCCCATAGATGATGCAGTTTCCGAAATAACTAGCTAAATCAACTCTATAAATAATATCACCAATTTCGATCCAATTTGTAAGCAGCAACGAAGGGGTTTGACGATTTCCATTCACCCAATAATTGCCGATTGTACAGTGATAAAAATTATGAACTCCACCATTTAAAAGTGCAACCGAGTATTGGCCAGCATTACCAAAGACGCAATTGTATGCGTCAATTGTTCCTGAATAGGATACTAGGCTTGCACCAGCCATGTTTTCAATTATGGTGTTGCTTATGGTTAAGGTTGGATTGCTTGAGCCAGGACTGATGGTGTCGACCTCTATTCCAACATTTCCATTTTTGATGACTGCGCCATTGATGACGTTATTCTTGCTACCGTTGTACAACCAGATTCTGTTCCATTCACCAGCCTGATCTTCATAAAAATCATCTAAACGATCACTTGCAAAAACCACCTGATTCTGGGGTGTTCCGTTTACGATAAGCGTTCCACCCTCATCCACAATAATTCCCGAACCCTTGTGGCTATAAATACGACTTCCGGCTTCAATGGTAAGCGTGCATCCATCCGGTACAACTGCCCAACCATATATGACGTGAGGAACGGCAGATGTCCAAGTAATGTCACAGTTCAAGAAACGATATGGCCCAATCGGATTATCAAATACATTCGGATAGGTGAAGTCTGCATCCCAACCGAAAGCCACCAGGTCCACGTCTTGAATCGTCCCGTTGGTATTGAAGACAACACTGTCTGTTACAATGGCAGGCTCGCTTAGATTGTTCGGGTCAAGCGTTACATCTACAAACACAAACAACGAATCTTTGCCAGGAATGGTAATGTTGCTGAACGCCACACCTGGCACACCATCCAAATTCATTCTATACTTAGATTGTTGTCCGCCAGCCAGCATGATGGACGAAATGGTCACCTCGCTGCTGCTCGGATTATAGATCTTGAATTGTCTGGTTACAGAGCCGATTGTTGTGAAAACCGTATCGAAAATCACGGTGTCGGTAGAAAAACTCAATGCGCCATTTCCGTTCAGAGCATCTTTTTTACAACCACTGCTTAGCAGTGCAATTAGAATAGCAAGTGGAAACGCGAGTCGGAGTATTTTCATTTTCGGCAAATATACTTAACGGGCTAACTACGTTGAACAAACCATTAAATTGTACGCCAACTACTAAATATCAATGAATACCCCAATCGAACTTATTTCTGAGATCATTGATCGCTTTGGACCGCGAAGAGCGGGGAGTGAAGCAGAGCGAAATGCACAGTATTTTTTGAAAGAGCGCTTGGAATCGTATTGCAACGAAGTTGAAGTGCATGAGTTTGAAGACGCGCTTACGGCAAAGTTCAGTTCGCTCAGACTTTTCTGTGTGGGATATTATTTGTCGTTGGTATTTGTTTGGATTTCTGTGCCAGTTGCTTTATCGCTTGCCTTTGTCAATGCCATTTTGTTCTTCGGGCATTTTGTCGCTTATCGCAATTGGCTCGATTTCCTTTACCCGAAGAAACGTTCTTTGAACATTATAGGAACGATTGAACCGCAAAGCGAAGTTCGTTCTACATTGATTTTTTCAGGGCACATGGACAGCACGCCCGAATTTATTTGGTGGTATTGGCTCAAAGATTGGGGCATTCGGTTGATGATTTTGAGCAGCTTAGCTTTTGTGCTGCTTCCAATTCTTGTTCTATTCCTTTTCTTGAATGATTGGACGCCATCAATTGAAATAGCCTACTGGATATTTGTCGGAATTGTTCCAGCAACCGTTTCATTCTTTTTCATTCATGGAAAAACGGTGGTTGATGGTGCGCAGGACAATCTTTCTGGCGTTGCTGTTTCCGAAGCCATTGCGCAAGCTTTGGTAGGAAAGCTTAAGCACACACGTGTTAAAATGGTGTCTTTCGGAAGTGAAGAAACCGGATTGAAAGGTTCATCGGCTTACGTGAAGGAGAATTTGAATCTTCTAAGGGGTGAGAATGCACACGTCATTAATCTAGATGGAATCCTCGAAAAGGACGAAATGCACCTTATCGAAAGAGAGTTATCCTTGTTTTTACGTCATGATTCTGAGCTTCTCGCTCAAGTAGAAGAGGTTTTTTCTGCGCATGCGCTCGACCCGAAACGCGGAACGATTCCAGTAGGAGCTACAGATGCGGCCAGTTTTTCGCAGCACGGAATTCCGGCACTTTCAATCGTAGGAATGTCCATGAAAGGGCTTCATCCAACGTATCATACACGTTTAGATAAGATCGATCGGCTGTCTTCAAACACCTTAAATTCTGTTGCAAAAGCGCTAATTGATTTTGCCTTAAAATGGGATCAAAAATCGAATACAAACTTTCATTGACCTCAGTGTTTTTTAAAAGAAGCTTTTGTTTATCTTTGCGCTCCATTCTGAAAAACGAGTTATTATGAAAGAAGGAATTCACCCGTCAGATTACAGATACGTTGTATTCAAAGACATGTCTAACGAACAATCGTTTCGTACAAAGTCTTGCGTGGCATCAAAAGAGACTATTAAGTGGGAAGATGGGAATGAATACCCATTGATCAAATTGGAGATATCAAATACTTCTCATCCATTTTACACTGGAAAAATGAAGTTGGTAGATACTGCCGGACGTGTTGATAAATTCCGTAACCGATACAAAACTCACCGTGCTTCTGCTGTTAAACCAGAAGAAGACGAGAATACTGAAGGATAGTCACAGACGATTTTATTCAGAAAGCCCCGATCACTTTGTGTTCGGGGCTTTTTATTTTCGCACTTTAGCTCTTGCATGAACTACATTCTTTTTGACGATTCGCGGGAGAAACTGCTCCCTTTGACTTTCACCCGTCCAGTGTGCGATTTGCGCATTGGTATTCTCACCATTCGCGAGAAGTGGGAACGCATGATGAATATGTCAACGAGTACAATAACAGAGGATTACCTTTCGGTCAAATTCCCTTTAGTTTCTGCGCAGGAAAACATTCTGGTAAACGGTAGTGTTTGCCCGAATGCAGAGTTGATTGCTGCCATCGCTTCGCTAGAAATAGGTGGGCGATTGGTGAAAGCAGGCAAACTGCTTGCTCTCAGGATAGAAGGAGATGTTTCTTCGGCTGATCTTAGCGACAGATCAGGAATTGAGTTCGAACCAGCAATTCTGACAGTTGAAAATCCTTGGGACATTTTTTCAAGGAACGGAGAAGCGATTGAAGCTGATTTTGAATTGATCAGCTCAGGAAGAAGCTCTCAAAAGCTTTCTGAAAGCAACACAGTTATCGGAAATGGAAAGGTATTCTTGGAAGAAGGTGCAAAGGCGGAAGCGTGCATTTTCAATACATCAAGCGGTTCCATTTATCTTGGTAAGAATAGCGAAGTAATGGAAGGTTCCATTATCCGCGGTTCTTTTGCGCTTTGCGAAGGAAGTCAAGTGAAGATGGGGTCCAAGATCTATGGTCCAACTACCGTTGGACCCGAAAGTAGAGTAGGAGGCGAGGTCAATAATTCGGTCATTATAGGCTATTCGAATAAAGGGCACGATGGATTTTTGGGCAATTCGGTGCTTGGCGAGTGGTGCAATTTGGGTGCTGATACCAACAATTCCAATCTCAAAAATAACTATGACGAGGTTCGGGTGTGGAGCTATGAAACGCAGCGATTCGCCAAAACAGGCTTGCAATTTTGCGGCCTCATCATGGGCGATCATTCCAAATCTGGAATCAATACCATGTTCAATACAGGAACAGTTGTAGGCGTGAGTTCCAATGTTTTTGGTTCAGGATTTCCACGCACTTTCATTCCCTCATTTCAATGGGGCGGAGCAGCTGGATTCACCGAATACACAATGGAGAAAGCGTTCGCAACTGCGGAACGCGTGATGCAAAGACGTGGCAAACAGTTCGATGAAAAAGAGAAAGCGATCTTTTCGTCAGTCTTCGAACTGACAAAGAGTTACCGAAACTGACCTTTTGACCGAAAACGGTCAATTTGAAACTTCGGCACATTCGTTGACAATTCCGAGGGCGTTATCAAAGTAGTTTTGCCCCAAACCCCTATTACATGAATGACCCATTTGAGGATATTGTGCAATTTTCGAACCTGATTGAGGAAGATTCGGAGTTCATTCCGTTACTTTCCCCAGAGGACGAAGAGCACATGAATGCAGAGGAGATTCCCGAATTGGTTGGGATTCTTCCGTTAAGGAACACCGTCCTTTTTCCTGGAGTTGTCATTCCGATAACCATCGGAAGAGACAAATCAATTAAGCTTGTTAAAGATGCCTATCACAGTACAAAAGTGATTGGTGTGTTGGCACAGAAAGATGTTGCTGTGGAAGATCCTGAACCAAAGGATATGAACCGTATTGGAACGGTTGCGCGCATCATTAAGATGTTGCAAATGCCCGATGGCAGCACAACGGTGATCATCCAAGGAAAAAGACGTTTTGAAGTGCGCGAGATCGTAGAGGTTGAGCCGTATTTCAGAGGACGCATTACCGCTTTTGATGAGATTAAACCGATCAGGAAAAGTAAGGAGTTCAATGCGTTGGTCGATTCGCTGAAGGATATTGCCTTGGACATCATCCGCCAATCTCCGAATATTCCTTCCGAGAGTGAGTTTGCGCTTAAGAATATCGAAAGTCCATCATTCCTCATCAATTTCATTTCTTCTAACATGGATGCTTCTGTAAGCGAGAAGCAGAAAATGCTGGAAGTGGCCGATCTGAAGCAGCGAGCCGAAATGGTGCTGCATCACCTTACCAAGAACCTACAGATGTTGGAACTGAAAAATCAGATCCAATCGAAGGTGAAAGTTGATATCGACAAGCAACAGCGCGAGTATTTCCTTAATCAGCAGATGAAGCAGATCCAAGAAGAATTGGGTGGCAGTTCGCTTGATCAGGAAATTGCTGAAATGGAGGCTAGGGCAGACAAGAAGAAATGGACTGCCAAGGTTGAAGAACATTTCAATAAGGAGTTGGATAAATTGGGCAGAATGAACCCGAGTTCGGGAGAATATTCGGTTCAAATGAACTACCTCGATACACTGCTTGAATTACCTTGGGGTGAGTTTACAAGTGACAATTTTGATCTGAAACGTGCCCAAAAAGTATTGGACAAGGATCATTTTGGACTGAAGAAGGTGAAGGAACGTATCCTAGAACATCTTGCAGTCCTTAAACTGAAAGGCGATCTGAAAGCACCGATTCTGTGTTTGGTCGGTCCTCCGGGAGTTGGTAAAACGAGTTTGGGAAAATCCATTGCTGAGGCCGTTGGTCGCAGTTATGTGCGTGTTTCCTTGGGAGGATTGAAAGATGAGTCTGAAATCCGTGGACACCGTAAGACATACATTGGTGCCATGCCAGGGCGGATCGTTCAGAACATCAAAAAGGCAAAATCATCCAATCCGGTTTTCGTATTAGATGAGTTGGATAAAGTAGGGACAGATTTTCATGGCGATCCATCTTCAGCATTGCTCGAAGTGTTGGATCCAGAACAGAATAATGCCTTCTACGATAATTATTTGGAAGTGGAATACGACCTATCTAAGGTCATGTTCATTGCAACAGCCAATAGCCTGAACACCATTCAGCCAGCGTTGCGCGATCGATTGGAAATCATTGAAGTGAGCGGTTACACTATCGAAGAGAAGATGGAAATTGCCAAACGTCACTTGGTTCCAAAGCAGATTGAAGAGCACGGGCTCAAAAAGTCAGATGTCAAGTTGAGCAAGCAAGCACTGGAAAAGGTGATTGAAGAATACACGCGCGAAAGTGGCGTGCGTGGATTGGAAAAAACGATTGCCAAACTGGTGCGTAATCGTGCCAAGTTTGTGGCTATGGACGAACCGAAAGATCCCAATATCACAATACAAGATGTGGAGGAGATTTTAGGTCCTCCTCGAATGCAACGCGACCGATACACCGACAACGAATTTGCTGGAGTGGTAACGGGCTTAGCTTGGACCTCTGTTGGTGGCGATATTCTTTTCATCGAGTCTAGTCTGAGCAAAGGAAAAGGCAAATTGACTTTGACTGGAAACTTGGGCGAAGTGATGAAAGAATCGGCTGTTATTGCCTTGGAATACTTGAAAGCGCACGCAGATAAACTCGGTCTCAAACCAGAGATCTTTGACGAGTGGAACTTGCACATTCACGTTCCAGAAGGAGCAACTCCTAAGGATGGACCGTCAGCAGGAATCACCATTTTTACTGCTTTGGCATCGCTTTATACGCAACGCAAAGTGCGCGACAAACTGGCCATGACAGGAGAGATAACGCTTCGCGGAAAAGTACTTCCAGTAGGTGGCATCAAGGAGAAAATATTGGCTGCTAAACGCGCCCGAATAACGGAGATCATTCTTTCTGCCGAGAACAGAAAAGATGTAGAGGAAATAGAAGCAGAATACCTAAAAGGCCTCACTTTTCACTACGTAAAGAATATGGACGAGGTAATGGACCGTGCTCTACTCAAGCAGAAAGTCAAGAACCCGTTGAACATATCTTAATAGGTTTTAAAACCTATTTAAGCTATACGCTCAACTTATTTTCGATTCTTATTGGCGTAGAAAACTGCACCAATAGTGATCATAAACTGTCCGGTCAGGTATAGCACCATGTTCAGAATGGCGTCATAGTCAAAGTCGTAATAGAACTTGTTCACGGCAATCACGCAATCGGAAAGAATGAACAGAATGGCTCCGATAACAATCCAATTGTAGGATTTAGAATCTACATGGCTGTAGCGCGCAGCTGCGGTCATTCCCATAATACTGATGACGATGGTGTAGGCCAATACGGGGACAAACAGATCGCTTGGAATACCATCTTTAATGTAATAGAAGAAGGCACCCGTAAATAGAGCAAAGGGAATGGCGATCAATATCGATCGGCCCACATTCAGTGGTTTTCCTGAATCCGTAATGGTGCGAACAAACCCAATGGCATAACCAACGTGTGCAATTAGAAAAGCACCCAATCCAACTACGAAAAGAATAGGGTAGCGCTCATCAATCATCAGCGCAATGTCGCCTATCCAAGAGAAGAACAGTCCGAACTGAACCGCTTTGGAGAAGAATCCGAAACCACCTTCAACCTGCTTTCGATGAAAGATCATCAGCGCAACCATAAACAATGGTTTCACCATGTAATGAACCAATAGTTGGTCAAACAAAACGGTGCCCATGAATATGGCCACCAAACCATAATATAGAATGGAAAACTTCTTAAGCGAGTCGAACATCTCCTTGTAGTCTAATATATTTTACAACGCGACTGAACCAAACAAAGTTGACCAGCGCAAATACAGCAGCACCGCGCATAATGAGCATGAAATTCGGATGCTCCCAAAACAGGAGTGCAACGATCAGTGTGGCAAAAATGCGTGCATATTCTGCAGGAATAAGCCAACGCTGGTTTTCCATCAAGCCGCCCGAAATGCCCAAAGTGGCCAATAAGTAGAACATGGTTGCGTAAAGCGGAATGGTGCCTAGCGAATCTTTCAAGAACAACACAGCGGTAGATAAGGCAAGCGCAATCATAAACACGAAGAAAACATATATATGATGGTGCTGAAGCCCATCAACCTCGTACTTGTGGTAGGCCTTCAGGTCTATCTCCTGCGGAGCTTGAAAACCGCCCAAATAATCGGGTTGCCAGCCAGGAGGTTTCAGAAATACCAGCACCTTGTCCAAGCCTTTTGAACGTTTGGACAGTTGCCACAGATCTTTCCAATAGTGGAAGTTGGCCCAAACGGGATTCCAACTGTTCAGTGGACTCGTTATTCCATACACTACCTCCTCTTCTTCTTGTTGAAACGTGCCGAACATGCGGTCCCAAATGATCAAACTCCCTGCGTGGTTCTTATCGATATACTTCGGATTACTTCCATGATGCACTCGGTGGTGAGATGGTGTGTTGAATACCCATTCCAAAGGCCCCATTGTTTTGATGGTGGTGGTGTGTATCCAAAACTGATACAGCGTATTGAACGAAGCCATGGCTGCAAAAATGATCGGGTCGAAACCGACCACTGCCAACGGCAGATAGAATACCCATGAGAACCACCCTTGAAACCAAGACTGTCTAAGCGCAACCGAAAGGTTGTAATCTTCGCTCTGATGATGCACGATATGGGCTGCCCAAAGCGCGTTTATTTCGTGGCTAGCGCGGTGGAACCAATAGTAGAAGAAATCAACCCCAAGGAAAAGGAGTACCCAGGTCCACCAAGTATTCTCAAAGGTATAAACGCGGTTTTCGTAGAGATAGAGATATGCCAGAAATAGCAGACCCTTTGTCATAATACCCACCACCTGCGAACCGATACCGAGATTGATGTTCGTAAGTGCATCATTAAAACGATACAGCTTCTCCTTCTTCAGATATCCCACCAAAAGTTCCACGCCTATCAGCAAAAAGAAAATCGGAATGGAAAGGGCGATGTAGTTGACTTTCATAAGATAAAACTACGATTTGTTCGAATTTGAGGATGAATAGTGCAACAATAATGTCATTGAGGAATAGAGATGACGTGAACGAAACTAGGAATGAGCTAAACTAATCTGTAGACGATGTAAACAACGCTACTGATGATATGAATCAATTCAGGGATGTAGTAAACTTAATATGGAAATAATAACGTTGAATTAGGAATGAACTAATGATGATATCGGCTATTGGACCTACGATCAACAAACAAAACAGACTGAAAAACGGAATATTACAGAGTGCCGCTTTTTATGGACTAAACAAAAGAGAAGTGGAACTACTTTTAGCCACTTCGAATGAAAAGACCTGGCGTTACCATTTTTTTCTTGTTGGTTGTGCATTTGGTTCTTGCACAGACGCCTATCGATTTCAATCTGCTGGTCAATCGCACACATGCAGATAGGACCTTTCTGCTCAACGATTATTACGAAGGACAAATTCGTGCTTACGACTCGCTGCAGGTTGCCGAGCACATCGAAGTGGTGCGCAGTTTGGCCCAAAAGTATGATGATGTGGAACTTGGCTATGAGGCTGAGGTCATGCGAGGCCATTACTTAGTGAACGCTATTCCGATAAGTGATGAATACGTGGTTGATGAATGTAAGAAGCTAATTGAGCTTGGCGAAAAGGATAAGGTTATCTGGTTGCAGGTGAGGATGCATAGCGTACTTGGCCATTTCTATCTCAATAGAATGCAGCAATATGCCTACGGATTATTCCATCTGACCAAAGCGGCCGAGCTGATGCGAAATTTGGATCTGGCAGATTATCCATTGAAATACCTCTGCAATTACCATGTTGGACTTTGGCAATATCAGTTGGATGATATGCAAGAGGCACTTAAGTCCTTCAGATTGGCCCTTGATCCTAAACCAGAGGCAATGTTCGTGCGCTCCAATATATTTACGCTCAATGCCATTGGACTCATATTCCGTAGATCCAATCAGCTCGATTCGTCTGATGCATACATCACGAAGGCATTACGGCTAAGTGAAGCCAGTAATGATACGGCATGGGAGGCCATTACTAGTGGAAATCTAGGCGAGAACTATTATTTAAGAGGCGAGTTTGAGAAGGCCGTTCCATTGTTGCAAGCGGATCTGGCAATGGCAGAAAAAACCCTTGATTGTGGTCTTGCGTCCAATGCTTTGGCCTTGCTTGGTGAGATCGCGTTGCACCAAGGCGATATCAGAACCGCTGAAGTTCAACTGACCAAAGCCTTGCTATATGCACGGCAATGGAATGAGGTGAAACGCTTTGCCAAGGTTTATCCCGGTTTGGCAAAACTTGCAGCAAAAAAGGGAAATGCAGCATTGGTAGCGGCCTACATCGATTCTGCCACCATGGTAAAAGACACCATGGACAAGCTGAAAAGCAGTCTTTTGACCACCAAAGCACAGCAAAGTGTGGAGCGCGAGCATTTAGAAGACGCCATGCGTATTTCGCAGCTCGAAAAAGAGAAAAACGTGGCAGAACGTAATATGGCCCTTGCGCTGGTGTTGGCGCTATCGGTCATTTTTGTTGTCATATTCAGCCGATTGTGGAACCGATTTAAGAACAAACAATCGGAGCTGACAAAGGCCAAAAAAGCGCTGGAAGAATTTGCCTACATGCTGGCCGAAAAGAACATCCGATTGGCCGAATTTGACCTGAAAGCAGAAATTGAATCTGACGAAGAACTTCTGGAGCTTCAACAGACAACCATCCTAACCGATGAGGATTGGGCAAACTTCCAGGTTCTGTTCAATAAGGTTTATCCAGGATATCTGGACCGACTGACTGAAAGACATACTCACCTGAGTTTTACCGAAGTGCGTTACATGGCACTGCTCAAGATGAATGTATCGCCCAAACAGATGTCTTCTATGCTTGGTGTGGGTGACAATGCTATCCGCCAGTACAGGCTTCGCATCCGAACAAGGCTCGGCATTACCGCTGCCGATGACCTTCAGGCTCTGGTTGAAAACATCTGATATTCAGTTGCTTAGTAAACTGTAACGCAACTGTAACGCCTATTTTTAGTGATTACCAGACTGATGCCTTCATCTTTGGGGTCATGAGTTCTCAACTACATCCCGAATATTTTCCACTGACCAAAGGAACCTTCCTTTTTCTTGGACTGCTGCTGTTTTTTGCAACCATCAATCTGGCTATCTATCTCTGGTACGACCTGCGCTTGGCAGAGATTGAACAACCGCTTTATCATCTGAATCCATAGTAAACGCCTTATCAAACTCAAATCCAAAGCATGAAAAACCTCCTTACCATCTTACTTGTTTTACTTGGCAGCACCGCGTTTGCACAAGACGGAACATTGGATACCACCTTTGATGCAGGAACTGGGTCTTTGTATCCGCCTTCTTCCACTAACGCAGTGGAGTGCGCTGAACTACAGGCTGATGGCAAAGTCATCGTTGGGGGCTATTTTTCCTCCTTTAATGGAAAAGCCGTAAGGCACGTGGCGCGCCTAAATGATGATGGTGCTGTTGATACCACTTTCTATGCATCTATTGCCGGTGTTAATACTGTTTATGATGTTGCCATTCAAGCCGATGGATATGTTATTGTGGGAGGAACTTTCAGCTCTATTGAAGGAAGGTCGAGGAACGGAATAGCCCGACTCAAAATAGATGGCTCGTTGGATACCCTCTTTAATCCGGGATCAGGGTTCAATGGGCCAGTGAGATCAATGGCAATACAGTCTGATGGTAAGATCATTGTCGGTGGAGCTTTCACTTCGTTTAATGGAATACCTGTTGGGAACATTGCACGTCTTAATGCAAATGGTTCGTTAGATGCACCTTTTGTCACGGGCACAGGCTTCGGTTCTTACATCCGAACCATCACTTTACAAGCTGATGGTAAGATCATTTGCGGAGGGATCTTTACGTCCTATAACGGAACAGCTGCACCTAAAATAGCCCGACTGAACACGGATGGTTCGTTTGATTCAAGTTTTGATGTTGGTACCGGATTTCAAAGTGGCACAGGTAGTCAAATAACAGCAACGGCTTTGCAGTCGGATGGCAAGATCATCGTTATCGGAGGGTTTTCCATTTTCAATGGAGTAAATGCAGGGAGTATCGTCCGACTGAATACAGATGGATCGGTAGATGCCTCGTTCAACGTAGGGGGGATAGGAAGCGCTGGAAGTAATCTTCAAATTGCCGCCATACAAGCAGATGATAAGATCATTATTGGAGGCATGCTTTCCTCCTATAATGGAACGCCTGTAAGCAGAATAGCCCGCCTTTATGCAGACGGTAGCTTAGACGCCACCTTTGATCAGGGAACAGGATTTAATAGCCAAACTTTTGCCCTTTGTGTACAGCCTGACGGCAAGATCATTGCTGCGGGTTCTTTTTCATCCTACAATGGCGTGTCTAAGAATGCCGTTGTGAGGTTGAATGTGGAAAATAGCTTCGTTACCCGTTGGGATCTATCGATCGGTGGCGCAGCTACTGATCTTAGCTTTTTCGCCACCACAAGCGGAACGGTAAGTTATTTTTGGGAAGAGCTTTCTCCTGGCAATGCCACAGGAAGCGGCACCTTCAGTGGTGATGCTACGATAAGTGGTCTACCTTCTGGTTCCATTATCAGATTGAGCATTGCTCCAGCAAATCTCAACAGTTTCTCCCTTAATAATCTGGCATCCCATCGCAACCGTTTGGTAGATGTGGAACAATGGGGCGACATGCAATGGACGTCTGCACAGTCGGCATTCTATGGTTGTGCTAATTTGCAGATATCTGCCACAGATGTGCCCGACCTTTCTGCAGTTACCGACATGAGCCAGATGTTCCGTGGCTGCACAATACTTAACGGACCAGCCAATATCAGCACTTGGAATACAGCTTCTGTAACAACCATGAGAGGCCTATTCTATTCAGCAGCGGCATTTAACCAGCCTATTGGTAGCTGGAATATGGCTTCAGTTACAGACCTATATGAAATGTTCAGAAGCGCTACGGCCTTCAATCAAGCCATTGGGACGTGGAATACAGTTTCGGCCGAAACCATGACCAGGATGTTCTGGGGTGCTACCTCTTTCAACCAACCAATTGGAACTTGGACCACCACCAATGTGACCGATATGGGAAATATGTTCAGAGCCGCCACATCCTTCAATCAGAATATTGGTGGATGGAATACGGCTTCTGTCACTGGCATGGCATCTATGCTAAACGGTGCCGCGGCATTCAACCAGAATATCGGAAGTTGGAACACGGCTTCGGTTATCAGCATGGCGTCCATGTTTAATGCGGCTGCATCATTCAACCAGAACATCGGTTCGTGGACATTGAATTCTGCTGTAAACATGAGCGCTATGCTCGATAACTGCGGCATGGATTGCGAAAGTTATTCCAATACGCTCAACGGCTGGAGGACCAACAATCCAAGCTTGACCTATCGTGTTCTTGGGGCCTCGGGGTTGCAATATGGTACCAATGCGCTGTCAACACACTTGGCATTGGTTTTCTCACTGGGCTGGAGCATAAGCGGTGATGCCTCCATTTATTCTGACTGTCGAAGGTTCATTACCCGCTGGGACCTTTCCATTGGTGGAGACGTTTCTGAAATTGCCTTTGCGGTGGAAACAAGCGGCACGGTAAACTATTCGTGGGAGGAAGTATCGCCCGGCATGGCTTCAGGTGCTGGAAGCTCCACTGGCACCACAGCCACCATCAGCGGACTTCCAGCAGGAGCCATCATCAGCTTGCGTATTGAACCTGCAAATTTCAATCGAATCAATATAAACAATGGCACCCACAAGAACAGACTGGTAGATGTGGAGCAGTGGGGGGGCGTAGCATGGACTTCGATGGAGAATGCTTTTTATGGCTGTTCCAATCTGCAGATATCTTCAACGGATGTTCCCAATTTATCTGGGGTAACCAACATGGACTATATGTTTACAAGGTGCACGATCCTTAACGGGCCATCCAATATTAACAGTTGGAATACCAGTACTGTCAATTCTATGGAGCGCACGTTTTATTTTGCTTCTGCATTCAATCAAAACATTGGCAATTGGAATACCGCAGCAGTAACCAGCATGTTGTGGATGTTCACTCGGGCAGAGGCATTCAATCAAGATATTGGAGGTTGGAATACTGGCTTGGTTACAAACATGCAGTATATGTTCCGTTACGCTATTTCATTCAATCAGAATATCAGTGGTTGGAACACGGCCAATGTATCGGACGTGCTGGCCATGTTTGAAAATGCCACTGCATTCAACCAACCGATAGGAAGTTGGGACATCGGCAATATGGTTAGTATGACCAGCATGTTTAGGAATGCTACCGCCTTCAATCAGGATTTGAGTGGCTGGAACACAGCAGGCGTAATTTCTTTTGGTACTATGTTCGAAGGCGCTAGTTCTTTCAACCAGAACCTCGGCTCATGGATATTGAATCCCAGCGTCAGTGCCTCCATGGGCGATATGCTTACTGACTGTGGCATGGACTGCGAAAACTATTCTAAAACGCTCATAGGTTGGCTGGCCAATAATCCAACGGTGACAGGTCGCTACCTCAGTAGCACCAACCTCGAATACGGCACCAACGCAGTGGCAGCCCGCCATGCGCTCACAACCACGCAGGGCTGGACCATAACTGGGGATGTTGCCAGTGGTGTGTCATGCGATCCAGATCTGTTCGTTACCAAGTGGGATCTTTCCATTGGTGGAGATGTTTCTGAAATTGCATTTGATGTGGAAACAAGCGGCACGGTAAACTATTCATGGCACGAATTATCTCCGGGCTCAGCCTCGGGTATTGGAAGCTTTAGTGGCACCACAGCCACCATCAGCGGACTTCCATCAGGAGCCATCATCAGAGTGCATATTGAAGCTGCAAATTTCAATCGAATCAATATAAACAATGGCACCCACAAGAACAGACTGGTAGATGTGGAGCAGTGGGGGGGCGTAGCATGGACTTCGATGGAGAATGCTTTTAATGGCTGTTCCAACCTCGACATCACCGCCACCGATGTGCCGGATCTATCTGCTCTTACTCAGATGTCATCCATGTTCGAGCAATGCACTGCCCTCAATGCTCCTAGTAACATAGCTACTTGGAATACCGCTGATGTTACCCACATGAATTCGATGTTCAACGGGGCAAGTTCATTCAATCAGGATATAAGTGGATGGAATACAGCTGACGTCATATTTTTGAATGGAATGTTCTTCAATGCGAGTTCGTTCAATCAGAACTTAGGTTCATGGATATTAACAACCGATGTGAGTATGGCAGATATGCTGAGCAATTGCGGCATGAACTGCGAAAACTATTCGACCACGCTTATTGGTTGGCAAGCAAATAATCCAACGGTAACAGGTCGCAGCCTTGGCGCAGCGCTTCTGACCTACAACAGTGATGGAGAAGTGGCACGCGATGCGCTTGTCTCATCACAAGGCTGGGAATTTGAAGATGGTGGACTAGGCTACACAACGGGAACCGATGTTCAAACAGCCTGCGGAAGCTACACGTGGATGGATGGAAACGAATACACGGCAAGCAATAACACCGCCACTTATAGCATAGTTGGAGGTTCGTCCACTGGCTGCGACAGTATTATAACCCTGAACTTGACCATCAGTCTAGGAACCACGTGGTATGCCGATACGGATTCGGATGGTTTTGGAGACGCCCTCAGCACGCAGGTTGCTTGCACGCAGCCTTCTGGCTACGTGGCTAATGACACAGACTGTGACGACACGAACTGGCTCCTGTGGTCATCCTGCTACCAATGGACTGGCGCAGTGAGCACAGATTGGAACGATGGCGGCAACTGGAGTGGAGGAAACGTGCCTACTGCCGCAGACGATATCACCATCACATCCATACCTAGCAGTCAACCTCACGTAACCAGCACTGCAGCATCCCCTGCTGCTTGCGCCAACCTGATCATTAATGGTCTTGCCTTACTAACAGTTGATGCCGGCAAGGCACTCACCGTCAATGGCAATATGGTACTGACTGGAGACATCCTTGTGAAAGCGGATGAGACCGGAATCGGTTCGCTCATCACCTACGGAAACAAAGCGGGCAACGGCTTCTGCAAAATGGAGCAATACCTCACAGGTTCAAACAATGCTGGAACACCCAATGGCGTGTTCTATTACGTCACCCCGCCTGTTACTTCGGCACAGGCATCTGTTTACGACCTGGCCAGCGGCAACAAACTATGGGCCGCTAATGAAAGCTCGCAAAGCTACCCGCAGATTACGGATGGGTTCAACGTGCTTGATGCTGGAAGAGGATACGTGGTTCGCATGGGCGATATAAGCACCATTACCTATAGCGCAAACGCCTTCAATACAGGCGATGTAGAGATAGGAGCACTTACGCGCACTGGAACAACAGCAACCAACCGTGGCTACAATCTGGTGGGCAATCCGTATCCAAGTTCGGTTAACTGGAGCAATGTGGATACCACCAATCTCTACGGCTCCATTTGGTACAGAACGCATACGTCTAACGATGTAATGACATACGACACCTACAATGCCGTTGCGGATCTGGGAACTTCAAACAATTTCAACGGAACAAATGCCACAGGTATCATACCACCTGCACAGGCATTTTGGGTTCGGGTGAAAAATGACAACAGCACCGCTTCGGTCAACTTTACCAACGCTATGCGAAGCCACGGAACACTTTCTGGCATCTACAAGCAAGCGGCAGAAGATGGAACAGTGAGAATGACCTTGAGTGATGGAACAACTTCGGATGAGACCATTCTTCTTTTCAATGAGAATGCTTCGGATGATTTTGATGCCTACGACAGCCATAAATTCTGGGCAACGGCAAGTTTGTCGCAGATATACATGAACGAAGCGGTAGACACCCTTGCCATTAACGGACTTTATAGCACGCAGACGAACCCGATTGTTGAATTGGGAGTGAAACTACCATCAGCCGGAAGCTACACCCTCAACGCAACGAGCATCACGTTAAATGAGGATGTGTACTTGGAAGACCGAATGCTCGGTATCTTCCAAGACTTGAATCTGGAACCAAGCTATGCGTTCAGTTCATCTGTTGGTGGAAATATCCCAACGCGCTTTGCACTTCACTTCGGCATGGCCATTACTGGAATTGAAGATGGAGTAGAAGCAAACTCACACGTGTACACATCCAGTGGAAGCCAGTTGAACGTCATCCTATCTGAGAACATCGAGAACGGAAACGTACAGGTGTTAGATATGGCAGGGCGAATCATTCTCACTGCGAACCTCACTTCATCGAGAACCACCTTGGATATGAATGCCTCAACAGGTGTTTATCTCGTGCGAGTGGAGACTGAAAAAGGAACATATACACATCGCGTAATACTTAACTAGAGCGTCATTGCGAGGACGCAGGGCGAAGCAATCTGATTGCAATAAGAAGATTGCTTCGTTCCACGCAATACCAATAACAGCTAACTTCTAATACCTAAAAACCATGAAGAAAAGAACCTACAAGAAACCAGCGGTCAAAAAAACAACCATCGATAACGAGATCAGCATGGTCATGATGTCACCGTTTGGTCCGACAGGAGACCCCGAAGCATCGGTCATCAAAAAACTGAACCCGTTGAGGTGGTGGAGGTAATCAGTACAAAATAGATTCTTGTGAAAGAGCCGCCAATTTGGGCGGCTCTTCTTGTTTTTAAACCCGATTCAGACGTGTGACGCTTTAATCTTTGGTGTTCGTAATCAAACATGAGGTTCATTCAGCAAATTCTGGTGCACAGGTCCTACGGTTTCTTTATTCGTAGATCCTATTCCATCGAGAATAGTTCTTACTGTTGACACTTAGATCACAAATCCTTAGTTGATTATCCATTGTTACAAAGCTTCAAACCGTTCTCACTTTTCCATTCTGCTTTTTCTTCGTTTTCGCACGCTTTTAAGCGCATCACTGTTCAAACCTCCTTGCTTAAATATCAATTATACTGCTCAATAGAACCTTCCTGCCATTCAGTAGATCAACGCGGCAGGTCACTGTAACGCTGCGGAAGGTCTCTAGATCAATGCGGCAAGTCGCTGGAACGATGCGGAAGGTCTCTAGATCAATGCGGCAAGTCGCTGGAACGATGCAGAAGGTCTCTAGATCAACGCGGCAGGTCGCTGGAACGATGCGGAAGGTCTCTAGATCAACGCGGCAGGTCGCTGGAATGATGCGAAAGGTCCGTAGATCAATGCGGCAGGTCGCTGGAACGATGCGGAAGGTCCGTGGAACGATGCGCAAGGTCTCTAGATTAACGCGGAAAGTGAGTGAACCGATGTATTGAGTCTGTAAATCAATGTGAATTAGGCTCAATCAGTTTCAGGATACTGCAATTTCTAATCCTGAAGCGGCTGGAAAAGTCTTGCCACGTAAAATGGTAGTGGATATAAAAGAAAAAGGGGCGATTTCGCCCCTTTTTCTTTTAAATTGTGGGCTCTAGAGCTGCTTATTCTGCAGGAGTTACTTGTTGCATTTCAGACTCTTTCTCTTTCGCTGCGTCAAGGTCAATCTCTTGATTGTTGAATTTAGCCGTTACTGCAGGGTTTTTCACACCCAACGAAATTACTTGCTCAAGTAATGCCTCCGCTTCTGCAAACGTCTTGAAAGAGCCAATGGTGTACACTTTCAATCCACCCGTTGTCGATTTCATTTCCACACCATGCTGGGCAATCAGTTTAGAAAGCTTATCAAGCTCAATACGCAAGCGATATTCTTTCAGTTCTACACCATAGCTCAACACATCCACATCTTCAATGTCAAGCGACACTCCTTTAGGCTGTTGATTTCTTGCTTTGTCAAAGCCTACAACTCCAAGGTCAACACCCACATCTGGAATAGCACCTTCGTTCACACCAAATGCTTCGTCAATCCCGCTGCTGATCAGCTCATTCTGTTTTTTCTCAGCAGCTTCAAAGTTGTCGTAAGAACCAAGTGTGAAAACAGAGATTGAATCATTCACCTTTGTTTCAACCAACCCTTGCATCTTGGCCAAACGCATTTTGATCTGCGTTGGGATATCATAGTTTGTATATGTTCCAACGTGAACCGTGTATTTCGGATCAATCGATTTTTGCGAATAGAGCCATTCTTCGTTTACGTTCTTTCTCAACAAAGAAGTCGTATCTGAACCATAGCTCTTGTAAATATCTTGATAGCTCACACCAACACCATTGGCATCCACAATTCTACCAGCAGGCGTTTTAAGTTCCTTGTCACGGTAATCTGGAATTCCATCGGCATCCTCATCAGCAGGACAACCATGTTCATCTACTACCAATCCTTTAGGGGTTCCTCCGCAACGGTCGTTGAAATCTGAAACACCATCACCATCAGAATCTTCGTCTACAACGGCACCGAAATCAGCATAGTCAGCTCCGGCCATGTCAACCTTTGGCGCTTTCTTTTTAAATGGGTCGAATTTGAAGAACACAGAAAGTGATGTATAAAGGAATCCATCATTCGAGAAGAATCCTTTGCTTCCTCCACTTACATTGTCCATCTTGTCAGTTGTGGTGAAATAATAGAACGAACCAAGGCGAATAGCAAATTTTCTCGAAGCGTTGAAATCGAAACCTGCTCCAACTGGAATGCTGACAGCTGCTATAGGATATTCACTTACGCGTGTTTCATATTTATAGTCTCGGCTTAGAACTTTAATGTCATCCGTGGCTGGGCTGCTTTGATTCACATTTCTGATCAGACCATCGTCCCAGTAGTAATATACATTGCCACTACCATCTTGAAGATCGCTGTAGACACTGTAATCTGAATAGCTCACCCCAACCGATACGAAAGGAGTGATACCGACCGGATTAAGGATCACGTTCTTGAAGTTGTAAACCAAACTTGCTCCAACCGTAAAAACCTTCGACTCAAAGTTCTTTGGGGTATCATGCAACGATTGATTTTGATCCCAGCTCAATTTGGCAAGCAATACATCCACATTCAATTCCAAGTAATTGGTCACGTTGGCGCCAACACCGAAATTCCATCCAGGATGACTTCCAATACGGTGAACTGTAGTGCCAGGATTGTCTCGCAAGTCTCCGAAATAGTTCATCAGGCCTACTCCGCCATGCACATTGGCCATAAAATGATAAGGCACTTTCGCTTTTGGCCCTTTGCTCTTTGCTTCTATTTTTTGCTCTGGTTTCTCTTGAACTTTAGGAGCAGCAGCTTTCTCTGGCGTAGGTTGAACTACTGGTTCTTTTTTAGTCTCAGTAGCTTTTTCTTTGGCTACTTTTTCCTTCTTGACTTTAGCAGGTTTTTCCTTCTTAGGTTCTGCTACTTTTTCTTTAGGAGCCTCCTTGTTTTCTCCTTGGGTATTGTCTTGGCCGAAGGCCTGAAGAGTCAGGAAGCTGATGGTCAGTATAAGTATGGTGTACCTCATGGTGTATGGTTTTGGCGGTGCAAAGGTAACAAGCTGGTATTAATCTTCGAAATATAGATCGATCAGCTCGTTGATCATTTCTTGTGTGTAGTTAGACTTCCCTTGTTGGAAAAGAGCAATCATCTTGTTCACTTCGTCAGGCGTCAATTTTCCGTCATTGTTAAAATCAACTTCTTTGAATTTGTTGGCCAAGTAACGCTGCGTGTCAGACAATCCATCTTTCTTATAGTTTTCCAGAATATTCAATGTGCCATCAATATAAACAGCCATCGTTCCTCCAAAGTTGATCGCTTTCGCATCTTCCATGTACTCATGGTAAAAATCGATCAGGTTATACAGTTGCAAAATGCTCAATGGAGAGACTCCTTCTAGCACGTCTTCAATTACACGCATAACCTCATCTGCAGTTATAAGACCGTCTGCATTGTAGTCCGCATCGCTGAATTGTGGCGGAATAGAAGCTGTGCTGTTCTCTTCCTTAGTTATAGCTAATGGCTGTTTTGGTGAGATTACTTTTTCGGCCACCAACTGCTTATATACACGGTCGATGCTAGAATAAACCTCGTCAACAGAACTAGCTTGCTCAGGCGATTTACTGAAAATCTCGTTGGTTATCTCCTCAAACAACTTATCGTATTCACTTTCATTCTCAACACGGTTTTGAATATCAAGCATCATGATGGCCAGCTTGGTCGAATCTTCCGCTGTTAGACTGGCTTTTCTTGAAAGTATTCCACTTGGATAGATCTGATGCATGCGAGCTCGCTCAGTAGCAACTGAATCGGCATAAGCGGCCAACATCATCTCATCCGTTAAGGTCACACCTTCTGTGTTAACCACGTTGCCCAAAGCAGTGGCCTCTTCCTTATCACGGTAATCGGCAATCACATCAACATCTGTGTCTATTGGGCATCCAAACTCGTCTACTTTCACGCCACTAGGTGTTTTGGCACAACGATCATCAAAATCGTTCACACCGTCTTCATCAGAATCTTCCAAAAGCATGGCATAGAAGTCGACATCTTCATAGAATTTGTCTTTCATGCTTTTCGTGTAATCACGTTTTACGCCAATGCTGTAGCTAACTGAAGCAGAGGTATAAAGGAACATGTCGTTACGGGAATTCCCCTTACGAAGACTTTCACCTTTGTCAGATACATCATCGATCAGGTCGGTAAACGTATAATAGAAACTCGCTCCGATTCGTGCACTTATTCGTCTTCCCATTTTAAAGTCTACGCCTGCGGATACTGGCAATGAAAAGGTGTATTGATTGTATTTTCCTAACCCGTCTTGGTTCTCATCTCTGAGGTCAGACTCATAAGTATAATCGCGTTGCAATGGCACAGCTTGTTCACTATTAGGGTCAGTTTGTGCCAAGCTCATGATGGAGCCGTCAGACCAATAATAATATCTGTTACCGTTAGCATCAAACAGATCAGACTTGCTATCGAAGTTTATGAACGATACTCCAAATCCAACATAAGGCTGAACAATGCCTGGTTTCTTATACAGGTGATTGAAGTTGTAGCTAACACTTGCTGTACCAATGAATGTTTCTGATTTGAAGTTCAGATTGCGCGTTGTACTTCGTTCGTTGATAGTGATGTTGCCATAGGTAGCGTCTAAATTGATATCGAAGTATCTTGATAGGTTGGCACTGGCCAATACGGAAACGCCATATGTGCTGGTAAACATATGCTGATAATTGTTGTCGTTCACATCTCCGAAGAAAGTGAAAGCCCCAGCACCAATGCCAATTCGAGGGGCGAGTAGGGCATCACGCCCTCTGTTATCAACATAGTAATTATCGTTCAACTGCCCAAAGCAGTTTGCACTAAATAGAACGATAATGGAAAGGAGTTGTAAAGCTTTATTCATGGGCGTTGCCAAGCAAATTCTGCTAAAAATAACCAAAGAATCATTCCTGCTCAAAATAATAGTCAATCAGTGTTTGAATGTCTTCAACAGACCGAACTGCCTCACCTTCAAAAAGCAGATCAATGAAGTACAGCACCTCATCAGGAGCTATCATCCCGTTTTGGTTCAAATCAGCCCAATGGAAATCACCCGACTCTTTTGGTGCTGCATTCTTGATATCCTCCATGGTATGGTTGACTACTCCGGGTTCTTTGGTGGTAATCACTTCAGAAGTCTGCTTTTCTTGAACAGGAAGAGTGGTTTCTTCTTTGGAAGTTGAACTTGTTTCAGTGCTATTTATGTCTGCGATTTCTGTATTGATGATCTCTTCAGCTTCAACTGTTGAATTGTCTCCCGGAGTGGTCTCAACTGTTTCAGTTTCCTGATTAAGTTCGTTGCCGGATGTGTTTCCAGTTGTTGTTTCTACTTCTACACTTTCCTGCTTAGTTGACGAGATATTTTTTTCTGGAACTACTTCATTTTCCAACGCAGCATTTTTCTTAGTAGCAACATAGTCCGATTCGGCTGGTGCTTTCTCAACAGGCTTGTCGTTTGGTGAGTCTGCAGCAACATCCTCAACAAAAGCGGGCGTTTTTGTTTTGGAAGATGGTTTCGTCTGACCTAAGAACACGCTTAGCCCAACGGATGCAAAAAGATGGTTGTCGTTTCCAGACTTTCCTTGCCTATCGCCAACTCCTTTATCACTTACGTTATCCAGCATGTCGCTAAAGTTTAAAGCATAGCAGAAAGCTGCATTGACCCCAATATTCTTCGTTATTTGAAATCGAGCGCCAGCGTTAAGCGGCAAACTGAACGCTAACTGCGAATATTTCTTCAATCCGTCAAGATTTGCATCACGCAGATCAGATTCGTAATTAAAATCACGAGAGAGGGGAGTGGCTTCGCTAGCATCAACAGTTCCTTCAGCTTCAGCATTCACGCTTCCATCAGACCAATACTGATAAACAACGCCATGAGAATCTTTTAAATCTCCTTTAGATCGGAAGGAAAGCAAACCCACTCCGAATCCGACATATGGACGAACAAGTTGTCGTCCGTCTGGCCGAGGTTTTAGCAGTGGAAAGAAATTGTACTCAACGTTCAATCGTTGACTGAAAAGGGAAGTTTTATAATTGAGGTTGGTCAGATTCCGTTGTTCTTCCCCATACAATGTTCCTGCATATAACTCCAACGAGACGCTGATGAAGTTCGCAATGCGTTGCGTAATGGTCAACTGATACCCGAATTGACGAAATGGAGATGGTCCGGATTTGCTAAGCGCAATGTCAGACATGGTGTGGTTAAAACCGAAATTGACACTGATAGTTGGTAAGGGAATCATCTCGTTATCCTTAGCCAGTTCGGTAACGCTTGCCTGCTGAGCAACAAGTCCTTTACAGGAAAGAATCAAGTAGAAAGTAACCGCATGTTTTATCGACCTCATCCCGATTAATATGGAATTGTAAGGTAAAAAATAACCCAGGTCTTTCGGCCTGGGTTAGTTTGTTTTATCAAAAAGTCAAAGTGATTATTGTCCAGCAATATCAAGCGCTTCTTTCACGTGAATACGAACGCCATCGTTGTAAGCAGTCACAAAAGGACCTTCAACGTTGTTGCTGTCACGCAATTCATTGCTGAAAGTCTTCGCTGGTCGGTAAGAACCGAATTCTCCTACAACATATTTGAACATGCCATCATGCTCTTCGATCACGATTGTTTCGTTGATGCCATATTTAGATTGGTAAATGGCTGGGTCTACACGGTTAGGACCCGCAGCTACTTGAACACGGAAAACCAGTCCTGGTTTCGATTTCATCATAGCATCGTTGTAATTAGGTGCCTCTTCAGCCACTGCAACAGGTTCGGCTTTAGCTGCTTCTGCTTCTTTGCGTGCATTCTCAGCGTCTTTAGCAGCTTTTGCGTCTTTCGCTTTTCTAGCTTCTTCGTCTTTCTTTGCCTTAGCCGCAGCAGCTTCTGCTTCAGCAGCAGAATTATCAACTACCTCTACAGCAGCTTCCACAACTTCTTCAGCCGCTTCCACAACTTCTTCAGCCGCTTCCACAACTTCGGTAGTTTCAACCGTTACCCGATCGTTTTCTCTTGTAACTTCAGGCTCAGCAGCTTTTTCTGGTTCTGGAGCGGCTTCCTCTCGGGCAGCGTTAGCAGCCTCTTCCTTGGCTTTTTGATCCGCCAATATTTTATCCATTGCTGCTTTTTGCACGGCTTCTGCTTGATCTGCCGTCACAGTGATAATATCCTTTGGGATTACAAATTTCTCTGTTTCGTTATCTTTAATGTAGGCGAATGTTCCGTCAATTATCTGATTTCCACTCAATGAAGCATCAACAGAAACTTTATAAGATACTTTGAAATCGTTGTTCGGAAGCGCCATCCAAAGGAACTTCACCTTTTGCTCTTTGAAGGAGAAAGTAGCGTTAGCAGATTCTCCTGCTTCTGCTGTAAATCCAGGAGGCAATTGCTGTTGAAGCTTCGCGAAACCAGAAACGTCACCTTTAGTGATATTAAGTTCCATGGTAAAACTACCACCAGGTTCTACGGTAGCAGGTAGTTTCGTTGAAACAGATACCTGTGCCATTAGGCTGCCTGAAATCAGGATAAGTGCGAATGCAGTGATTAGTGTCGATCTCTTGATCATGCTGTTTATTTTAGATTCTGATTGGGTGACTAAGGTATTATTTTTTGTTATTGATCAAAAAAGTAGTCAATAAGGTCGTTGATATAGGAAGCTTTCACATCAAGTTCTCCATCAAAGAATTTATCAATAGCGCCATAAACTTCCCCTACTGATATAGTTCCGTTTCGGTCTTCATCAACCAACGCAAACGGATAATCGCCTGTTGAGGTTTCATTTGATGTGGATAGAGATTTATTATTTCGATCATTCTCACTTCCGTAAACTTCAAGCATGTCAGGGTATACTTCGAACATTCTAGCACGAATGGTGGCTACCGTATCGATATCTCCAGAAAGCATCTCATCAGTAAGTCCAACGCCTTTCCCGTCAACATTCAGATTTTTATCAGTGTTCGGTTCGTCATCTCCGTAATCGACAACTCCATCTTCGTCTGTATCCAAAGGACAGCCAATTTCATCTACTGATGTTCCAGATGGTGTTTCTGGACAAACATCTTTTTCATCAGAAATACCATCTCCATCAGAATCTCCGTCCAACGAGAAGAATTCCATGTCATCATATTTTGATTTCTTTTCCTTTTTAGGACTAAAGAAGTCAAAATGGTACGACACTGAGGTGAATAGGAACATGTCGTTTGCCTTGTTCCCAACACGTCCAGCAACTCCATCTCGAGTATAATTATCAATTAGATCAGTAAACGCATATGAAAAGGTCGAGGTCAATCTGATAGCAGAACGAGGAGAAACCTTGAAGTGCAATCCGAATGTAAATGGCAGTGTCAGGGCAAATTGCTTATAAGTACCCAAGCTATCAAGATTAGCTTTGCGAAGGTCAGTTTCATATACATAGTCTGAACGAAGAACAACAGCATCTGGATCTGAACCATTAGCTGGCTGAGCTAAACTTCTTATGGTACCATCACTCCAATAGTTGTAGGCTACACCATTTTCGTCTTTCAGGTCTCCCTTCGCATCAAAGTTGACTGCACCAACCCCTACAGAAATGAAAGGGTTAAGGAATCGCTTTGGTGGTAGGATGCCAGCAAAGTTGTAAGTAGCATTCAAGTTGAAGGAGACGATATCCGTACTGAAGTTGAGATTACGTTCAACTGAACGTTCTCTTGCAGTCATTTTGCCATAAGCAACATCAAACCGAACACCGAATGATGGACTGAAATTCTTGATGACACTTGCAGAAAAGCCGTAGTTATTGATCAGTGGATTAGTCCGCTCGTTGTTGTTTACTTCTCCAAAGTAATTGAAGATACCAGCACCTAAACCTATAATAGGTTTATAGATGGTGTTCTCTTCATTCCAAGCTTTGCGTGCCGACTTAATGGCATCTCTCGATGCCTGAGCGTCTGCTTTAGCTGAATCGGTGGCAGCACCGTCCTGAGCGAATACGTTGAAACTGAATCCGGTAATAACCAGAATTGCGAGCAGCCTTTGGAACATCACTTGACTATTGGTCGAAGAAGAAATCGATAAGGTCATGCAGTTTTGCAGCAGAGAAATCGAGTTCACCTTCAAAGAAAGCATCAATGGCCCAAGTTATCTCGTCAGCAGAGATGAAGCCATCACCATCACGATCAACCACAACGAAAGATCCAAGTTCTTTTGTTTCTTGCTCTTCTTGCGGTTTTTCGAAAGAATAGTATGAACCTACTTTTGCCCTTTCCATAGTTGGATAAGCTTCGTAAATGATGTCGTGAGCCACTGAATTAGTATCAGGCAATACGATGAAATCAGGGTCGATTGTCATACCATTTGCATCAACCATGGCAGAGTCTGCAGATGTTTCTTGATCTCTATAATCAGGAACACCATCATGGTCAGAATCCAACGGACAACCAGACTTGTCTACCGCTGCTCCAGCAGGCGTATTGGCACAAAGGTCTTCTACGTTGATAACGCCATCTCCATCCTCATCTGCATTATCCAGTGCAAGGAAGTCGAAGCTATCAAACTGTGAAGAGTCTGGTTGTTGTTTTTTAGCAGCGATGTGATATGCAAATCCAACAGAGGTATATAGGAAGTGATCTGTTTGTTTTCCGCTTTTGTATCCATCCAACTGATCGCTCAAGGTCCAGTAGTATGTAGCGCTGATGTCAGCATGGAACTTGCGTCCGAATTTGTATCGAAGACCAAGACCAAAAGGAAACGCAACCGAATTGTGTTGCAATTTGCTTCCGTCAAATGATTGCTTCAAGGTTGTCTCGTACTTGTTGTCGATGTCCAAAGCAACAGCGCTGCCCAATTCGCCTTGTACTTTCGGACGGTCCATAATGCGACCATCATCCCAATAGAAGTATTGGTTTCCATCCGCATCCAAAAGGTCTGTCTTCTGTGTCATCTTAAGAATGTATCCAACCCCACCGAATAGGTAAGGAGAGAAGTGAGATGAACGGCTGATGAAAAGATTGTTATCGAGATACACGTTTACTTTAAAGTCGATGTTCATCAACTCTGTTTGAACGTTTCTGTTTCCAAGATTAAGATTGTCTGTGGTGGAAGTTATTGGTGTTCTTTCCTTTTCTCCTAACCAGCCATAAAGAAAGTTCAACGAGAAACCCACAGCACTGAAAGTTCTGTGCTCAATTCCAGCGTTAATTCCCCATTTCCAATTAGTAGTGTTGTAAAGGTTGGTGCCACTGGAAATATCATCTCCAAGCAGCGACATGTTACCACCTCCAACATAGATATACGGCATCTTATTGTCGTAATAAGGAGGTCGAGGTTTCTTTTCCTTTTCTTCCTTTGGCTCTTGTTCGGTCTTTTCCTTCTTCTCTTTTTTAGCCTTGCCTTCTTCGGCAGGTGCATCTTGGGCGTAGGTGCCAAAAGAAATTGTTAGAATAAGAAGTGAGAGTATAAGTCTAAGCTTCATCCGGTCGGTTTTGCGCTAGTTGGGGCTGAAATATTGCGCGTAAAAATAGAATAATTCTCCTAATTCACGTTGGTTTAACATTCGATGCTTTCAACATCGGCACAATGGCGTGAGTTTAGAAATTCGGCTTGATGCTGTATTTGGAGTAGAATTCTGTGATCACCGCTGTGGCTTCGTCAGAAGTGTCCACAAGATGGATAAGATCAAGGTCTTTTTCGTTGATGTTCTTCGCGTTTTCGTGCATGGTCTGCTTGATCCAATCCATTAGTCCGCTCCAAAAGGACGTACCTACAAGTACAATGGGAAACTTGGCAATCTTGCCAGTCTGTATCAGCGTAAGTGCTTCAAACAATTCATCCATTGTGCCGAAACCACCTGGAAGCACTACATATCCTTGGGCATACTTGGTAAACATGAGTTTACGCACAAAGAAGTAATCGAAATTGATGAGTTTGTCCATATCTATATATGGGTTCGATTTCTGCTCGAATGGTAGGTCGATGTTCAGACCAACAGATTTGCCGTTGGCCAACCTTGCGCCTTTATTGGCAGCTTCCATAATACCGGGTCCACCGCCTGTAATGATTCCAAAACCGTGAAGTGACAGTTTATAAGCGATGTCCTCGGCCAGTTTGTAATTGGGATTGTGCGGTTCTGTTCTGGCCGAACCGAAGATGGAAACGCAGGGACCGATACGTGCCAAGGTCTCGAAGCCTTCTACAAACTCGGCCATGATCTTAAAGATCTGCCACGAATCTTTGATCTTTATCTCACTCCAGTCCTTGTACTCAAGGGCTTGTTTGATGCGATTGTCGTCTTCGGTCATAGTGTAAAAGTCAGAATTATTGCGAGAACCTCTAAGCTCAAAGAGCCCCAAGGCTTTCCAGCTCCTTGCGCAGAAACTGTCCTGTAAATCCTTTCGGAGATTTGGCAAGTTGCATGGGCGTGCCCGTTTCGAGGATCATTCCGCCACGCTTACCACCTTCCGGACCAAGGTCAATGAGGTGGTCGGCACTGCGGATGATGTCCATGTTGTGCTCAATCACCAGAACAGTATTGCCGCGGTCGGCCAATTGGTTCAGCACCTCCAACAGCACACGGATGTCTTCGAAGTGCAATCCCGTGGTAGGTTCATCCAATATATAGAAGGTGTTTCCCGTATCGCGCTTACTGAGCTCAGAAGCCAGCTTGATGCGCTGCGCCTCGCCACCAGATAGGGTAGTGGAACTCTGTCCAAGCTTGATGTAGCCAAGGCCCACATCATGAATGGTCTTTATCTTTTTAAGGATGGAAGGAATGTTTTCGAAGAAGACAACCGCATCGTCAATATTCATGTCAAGCACATCCGAAATGGATTTGCCTTTGTAGCGTATTTCTAGGGTTTCGCGGTTGTATCGATTGCCGTTGCACGAAGGACACTGAATGTGCACATCGGGCAAGAAGTTCATTTCGATGGTCTTGAGGCCAGCGCCCTGGCATTCTTCGCAGCGACCGCCTTTTACATTAAAGGAGAAACGCCCCGGTTTGTAGCCTCTTATCTGTGCCTCTGGCACCATGGCAAAGAGGTTTCTGATGTCAGAGAAAACACCTGTATACGTAGCAGGATTGGACCTTGGCGTGCGGCCAATGGGGCTTTGATCAATGGCAATTACCTTGTCTACATGCTCCAATCCAATCACGCGGCTGTATGGCATGGGTTCTTTCTCTGCCCTAAAAATGGCCTTATTCAGAATAGGGTAGAGGGTTTCGTTGATGAGGGTTGATTTGCCACTGCCCGAAACGCCTGTTACGCAGATAAATGTTCCAAGCGGAAACTCGGCAGAAACATTCTTCAGATTGTTGCCTGTGGCTCCGCTCAAACGCAGCGTGTGGCCGCTTCCTTTTCGGAACTTTTTCTTTACTGGAATAAGATGACCGCCATTAAGGAAAGCTGCCGTAAGCGAATCGCGTTTCAGAAGTTCTTTGGCTGTTCCTTGTGCCACAATTCGTCCGCCATGTATGCCAGCCTTGGGGCCAATATCTATGACCTGGTCGGCAGCTTCCATCATGTCCTTATCGTGTTCCACCACAATGACCGAATTACCCGAATCGCGTAGTTTCTTCAAGGCATCGATCAAACGTTGATTATCGCGTTGATGAAGGCCGATG
This sequence comes from Flavobacteriales bacterium, assembly GCA_021739695.1. Taxonomy (NCBI): domain Bacteria; kingdom Pseudomonadati; phylum Bacteroidota; class Flavobacteriia; order Flavobacteriales; species Flavobacteriales bacterium. Next base: position 105,098 of record JAIPBM010000009.1, read on the forward strand.
CTTGGTTCGTCCAAAATGTAGAGCACGCCAACCAGCTGCGAACCAATTTGTGTGGCCAATCTGATACGCTGCGCCTCTCCACCAGAAAGTGAGCGTGCAGGTCGGTCTAACGAGAGGTAATCCAAGCCCACATCTAACAGAAATTGAACCCGTGTTTGAATCTCTTTGATGATCTCTGTGGCAATTATCAGTTGCTTATCATCAAGTGTAGATGGCAGTTCTGTGAACCAGTTTTGGAGTTCTTGAAGATCGAGGGCAGATACCTCGGCAATGTTTTTACTCTGAAGCCTGAAATGCAGTGCTTCTTTTTTCAGTCGTGCACCGTTGCAACTAGGGCAGGTTTTAAGATGAGTAAAGCTCGAAGCCCACTTTTGCAGTGCAGTGCTATCCGATTCATCGTTCTGTCTGCTGATGAAATTCACAATTCCTTCGAACGACAGCGAATAACTACTGGCATTTGAATGCGCATCTTTCACCTTGAAAACTTCGCTGCTACCATAAAGGATCACGTTCAGCGCCTCTTCAGAAATATCTTCGATGGGCGTTTTCAGGTCGAATTCATGTTTTATCCCAATGGCTTCCAACTGATTGAAAATCCAGTTGCTGCGTGCTTCTCCAATTGGGGCAATTCCACCACGGGCAATGGAGAGTTTTGGGTTTGGGATGATCTTATCTACCGAAATTTCAGCCACGGTGCCAAGGCCGTTGCATTTATTACAGGCGCCATAAGGCGAATTGAACGAGAAGAAGTTTGGCGCTGGTTCATCGTAGGCAATGCCTGTGGTTGGGCACATCAACGAACGACTGAAAAACCGAACCTCGTTCGAATCGTTCTCCAATGTCATCATCGAACCTTTGCCATGTTTCATGGCCATCTGCACCGAATCTGAAAGACGCTTGGTACTCTTCGAATCGATCACCAATCGGTCAACCACAATTTCTATATCGTGAACCTTATATCGGTCTAATTTGATGTCGGAATCAAGGTCAAGCACCTCTCCATCAACACGCACTTTCTGAAATCCTTGCCTTTTTATCTGAACAAAAAGTTCTTTGTAATGTCCTTTTCTGCCTTTGATGACCGGAGCGAGCAACTGCACTTTTGCATCGGCCAATTCTGACTTAAGTATGCGAATGATCTCTTCGTCTGAATACTTAACCATTCTTTGGCCCGTGTTGTAACTGTAGGCTACTGCTGCTCGGGCAAATAATAACCGAACGAGGTCATAGATCTCTGTAACCGTGCCAACCGTTGAACGCGGACTTCTGTTGGTCGATTTCTGTTCGATGGAAATGACAGGACTCAGTCCAGTGATATTATCCACATCCGGCCGTTCCAGCGTTCCTAGAAATTGGCGTGCATAAGATGCAAAGGTTTCAATGTAGCGCCTCTGGCCCTCTGCATAAATGGTGTCGAAAGCAAGCGAAGATTTGCCGCTGCCGCTCAATCCTGTGATGACTACCAGTTTATCGCGGGGAATTTTAATGTCGATGTTCTTCAGGTTATGGACCCGAGCACCGTAAACCTCTAGAAAATTGTCTTGACTTTCAATAGTCTCACTCATCTCCGCCTTTCAATTGTAAGGTGTCCTGAGATGATTTCAAGCTATCTATTACCGATTCTATTTCTGTGGAAGTGAAATCGTAATAGCCAGATTTTGGAAGAAGAATGTCGTAATGCCTACCTGATTTGTTGGCAAGATATGTATCGCGCAACCACGGATTAAATACCTTCAGAATCTTGTAATTCGCTTTATGATCGTGGGCAAATTTGGCCAGATCAGCAATGGCCGTATCTACACCAAGCGTGTAGGTTTGCTGCGGTGTGTAAAGGTCCTTAAGCCGATAGTGAAATCCGTATTTGGTTGGATGTTCGTGAATTTCTTTGGCAGCAAGAACTCGAAAAACGTACCTACTGGTTTCATCATTCAGAAGAAGATCGTAATAGTTGTTTGCTTCCTGCCGATTCATTTGTCTCTCAACCCCATTCATGCCCATGTTATAGCTGGCGGCAGCCAAGGTCCAACTGCCATAGCGTTTATACGCGGCATTCAAATATTTGCAGGCTGCTTCTGTCGATTTCACCACATTATATCTCTCGTCAATTACTTCATTCACTTCTAGACCATACTCTTGCCCAGTTGTTTTTAGCAACTGCCAAAATCCAACTGCTCCAGCTGATGAAACCACGTTCATCAATCCGCTTTCTACCAGCGCCAAGTATTTGAAATCGTCTGGAATTCCGTTGGCCTTTAAAATTGGTTCGATAACAGGAAACCACTTGTTTGCACGCTTATGATAAAGCATGGTGTTCGACTGCCAATACGTGTTGATCAGTAACTCACGGTCCAATCGTTCGTGCACGTCTTCATCAATTACAGGCACTTTCTCACCACAGAAGGCAAGATTTTCGGGAATATTTACGCTATAAACACGGTAATCCTCATTGAAGCGGTCCTGAAAATTCTCATCCTCATTCTTGTGGTCATCGCTCGAGAAAAGGAATAGATGAGGACCTAATAAAACGGTCAACAGAAGCACGATGCTTGTAACTAAGCGTTGCGTTGTTTCTTTCATCTCGATCAACGTTTTTCCTTGCTTTTATTCACGCGTGTAATTCCGTAAAGAAATCCGAACAGAATCAGAAAATAAGCGAGGAATATTCCAAAGTGGATATATTCCCAACGCGCAATGAGTCGATCTATTATTATCAGAAAGATCACTGATAAGAAAGACAATCCGAAGAACGAAAGCGCAACTTGCCTATCTGTTAGTCCAAGATAGGAGAGATGGTGGGTTGTATGATCTTTACCTCCCACAAACGGTGATTGTCCTTTTAAAAGTCGGTTAATGGTCACAGTTGTCGTGTCAATGATTGGAACGATGAATACCAATAACGCTACAATGAACTGTTTTGTTTGAATACGGAAATCGGGCTCAGCATGTCCGTTCCATAAATATAGGATACCGATTGCTGCCAAGAACACTCCTAGGAATTGACTTCCTGTATCGCCCATATACATTTTGGATGGATTCCAGTTGTAGTAAAGAAATCCAAGCAATCCTGCCAATACGCCCAAAAGCGTAATGAAGTAGATGCTTAGTACTTCTCCTTTTGAAAATAGCATGTAAAGCACAGCCAATATCACTGAAATGGAAACCGTTGTCGTAATCCCGTCCATGTTGTCTAACATGTTGATGGAATTCATAAGTCCAACAACCCAGAGAATGGTTAGGAAATAGTCTACAGGAGTGATTCCAGAAATGTTGATGCTTGTACCAGTTGCAATTAGAATAATCGCACTGCTGAACTGAGCAAAGAACTTGAGAAAGGGTTTCGTGTTGTACGCATCATCAGCCAATCCAACAACGAAACCTAATGAGCAAGCAGCCATTACTCCTAAAAATTGGACAATGTCGTTGATGTAAGTGACAGCCTCAAATAGAATTGAATAGCAAGCGATCGAGAAGAGAAACATGATGTAAAACGAGATTCCACCGAATGCAGGCTTGGAAGTGGAACTCCATCTGACCATAGATTCTGTCTGATCCTTTACCCCCAAGTTCCGTGAGAACTTCAAGAATAGGCCGTTAATAAGGAATGAGAACAATGTGGCGCAGACCAAGAATGCTGCGTAAACCCAAAGGACCTGTTCTGCGTTTAGTTTTAGCATCTTATTCAGATATGAGCGACATGATCAACGTAATTATTAAAACTGGCTATTCAGTTCAGAAAAGCGAGGCGCCAATGAATCTTTTTCAGAAAGAATTGGGTTTTGAATTCCCCAGTCTATTCCGAGTTCAGCGTCATTCCATAATATGCTGCCTTCCGAATCTCGGTTGTATTCTTCGGTACAGTCATAATAAAATATGGTATCGTCCATCAAGGTTTTGAATCCGTGAGCAAACCCTGGAGGCACCCACAGTGCTTTCTTGTTTTCCTCTGATAGTTCAATGGAAAAATGCTTGCCATAGGTCATTGAATTCTTGCGTATATCCACTACCACATCTAATACCGCGCCTTTCAAAACGCGAATCAATTTCCCTTGAGAAAATGGCGGATTTTGGAAGTGTAATCCTCGGACGACTCCTCCCTGCGATTTCGAAATATTCGTCTGTTTAATGTCCATAACCAATCCATCAGCTTCGAATGCTTGCTTGTTGAATGCCTCATAGAAATATCCTCGAGGGTCATCAAAAACTTTAGCTTCTACAATAAACAGGTCTTTAAGCTCAGTTTCAATTAATTTCATTCAACTCTCGTTATTCATATTTTTTCTGGAAAAGACGTTTCCAAAGGCTCCCTTGTCCTTTTTCTTCATCTTCCTCGTAATAACCATAACCATAACCATAACCATAACCATAACCATAACCATAACCATAACCATAGCCGTAACCATAGCCGTAGCCGTAGCCATAACCAGAGCGCTGTGTATCTTGACCATTTAGGATAACAGAAAGATTACTCACTTTATTCTCATGCTTTAATCGATAAATGTTGTCGATAAATGGCTTCTTGGAATAATTGGCTCTAGCAATATATATAGGGTAGTCTGCCTTTTGCATGTTCAAGATACCATCTGTAACTATTCCACAAGGAGGGTTATCAATGATGATGATATCGTAGGATTTCTTTAATTCTCCGATTACAAGATCCATTCGGTCATTGATAATCAACTCTGAAGGGTTTGGCGGTATGGGGCCTGCCGTGATAAAATAAAGGTTTTCTAACGTACTTGATTTAACACAATCAGAAATTTCATCTTGCCCAATCAAAAGCGTGCTCATGCCCTTGTCATTTTCCACGTTGAAACCAAGGTGAATTTTCGGTTTTCTCATGTCTAGGTCAAGGATGATTACTTTCTTGCCAGCATAAGCAATTATTCCCCCTAAATTGATGGCCACAAATGTTTTGCCTTCCCCAGAAATGGTTGATGTGATGGATATTAGTTTTGATTGCCCACTTTCGGCAGAAATGTACTTAAGATTAGTTCGGATGGATCGGAATGCTTCCGATATCATCGATTTAGGGTTCTTGTCAACCAACAGTTGAGAGTTGGGAATATCCTTTTTGTATCTCGGAACTACTCCCAAAACAGCAACATCAATGTGCTTTATAATGTCGCGGATAGATGTTATCTGGTTGAACAACAGATACTTAAATAGCACAATAGCGATGCTTAACATGAGTGCTGCAACAAAACTTAGAGATATAACCGATTTGCGGTCGGGGAAAACGGGGTTTGTTGGAAGGTTCGCAGTTTCTAAAACACGATTGTTGGATACATAACCTGCTTTGGAAATGGAATACTCAGCTTTTCGGTCTACGAGTGTATTATAAAAACTTTCATTTACGCGATAGATTCGCATCAATCTTGAATATTCAATCTCGTCATAAGTTGACTCTTCAGCCAGCGTCTCATTTTTGTAGATCTTGATTTGTTTGTTAATCTCCGTTAGCCGATTGTTAATGTTTTGCTTTACGGAGGTCAGACTCTCAATTATCAGTTTTTTTTGAATTCCAATTTGATAATTCAGCGCTTTGATCTGATCACTGGTTTCTTTAACTACGTACAGTGCTTGCTCTTTCTGTAGCAGCATTCCCTGTAAGCTTTTTAAGGAGGTCGCAATGATTCCTTCGTGTTCAGAGCCAGCCAAAAGAGAAACAAGCCTGTAAACATCGAGATTGACATTTTCAGCAATTTCAGCTTCTACTTCACTTAAGATCGTTTGTTCCACTGTTAGGTCTACAGCTTCATCTTCTAGCGTTTTTAAGCGGCCTTCAACAGAAGGTAGAGCCCGTGATTCGATGGCTGACTTATCATTGATTTTGTGTTCTTTTCTGAATGACTGAATGTTGTTTTCGGACTCATATAATCGGTCGTATATCTTTGCTAACTGAGCGTCAATGAATTCCAGAATTCCATTTGCGGACTCTTGTTTTCGTAGCTTATCGCCTTCAATGAAGTCTTCTGCAATTTGTTGCACGATGTCTCTGGCCTTAACTGCATTATGATCTTTCAGTTTAACATTAATGGTTTTCGCGTATTCATTTAGTATCTCAACCTCAAGTTTTCCTAAATAGCTATTTAGGTACGTTTCTTCACTGTTAATAATCACATAAAATTGATTCTGTTCCTCGTTTTGATTCTGAAGAATTCTTTCATAATTGTTCACAACAACTTGAAAAGCAATATCCTGCGTGTTAATTGAATCTAGAAGGGAACTTTCAAGTGCAATTGTCTGATCACTTAGGCTGTATTCAACGTAAATTCGATAATTATCAATAAATGTGAGGTTTATAGGTTGATTGTAGATTTCAGGATTTTTGATTGAATAAGTAATTGAAAAAGGAGAGCTTTGGTAAAGCTCAGAACTTAGAACTTCACCTTTTATCATATAGCTGATGTCCAATGGAAGTTTGGACAGCGACTCCTTGATTGAGACTGGAGAACGAAGCAGTTCAATTTCCTGTTGAATTGTTTCACTATGAAGATCACTCGTTTGAAGAAGCGCATTCGTTCTGGCATCGTGTCCCAATTGAACCGTTGCTACAGATTGATAAACGGGAGGAGTAAACCTTAGATAGAGAAACGCTACGAACGCAAAAAAAGTGAACAATATGATAATGGCCAGAATGTTCTGCCGCGTGATTGATAGCAGAAGGCCAACGTCTATCTCATCATTGATGAGCGATATGTTCTTCTTATTGTCCAAGTTGTTGAAGTCTAGTAACGATGGCAACAGTACTTACAACTGAACTGAGAATTGCTAAATATGGTGCAAGTTCGGACAAGACTTTTGAAACGTAGTTGCCTCTTGTTTCGATATAAATGATATCGTTTGCCTGCATCACCAAATTTGCACTTTGAATACCTTGAATAGTAGACAGGTCAACGAGATATACACTTGGATTTCTCAAATCGCCACGAACGATCTTAACTTTGTTCGCTTTTCCTTGAGATGGAATACCTCCGGACATGGCAAGGACTTCAAACAAAGTGGTATTGTCGTTAACTAAGCTTACAACACTTGTGTTAGCACCAGCAAAAATCATTACTCTTTTGTTGCTGACCTCAAGAAGAACAAATGGGTTATTGTAAAATTCTGAGAACTTGTCCTCAATTAACATTTCTGCTTGGCGAATCGTGAGTCCTTCCAAATAAATTCTCCCGAATAATGGAAGTTTCGCAAAACCGTCAGATTCTATTTTTATCTCAAGATCTGTAGCTCCTCCAACGGAACCAGAAGCACCGCCAGAAATATTGATCATGCCAGCCCCATCATTCGTCATCAATCTAACAGCAATTCGATCGTTTGCAGCAATCCGGTATTGTGTCTCTTGAATTTCCGAAAAATCAGAATATTCAAAACCAGGACCAATTCTCATCATCCTGTCTCTGTATAAATACCGTTCGCAAGAACTGAACAGAACCAAGAGAAGTAAGCCAAAAAAACGGTATCTCATCTAAAGCTTAGATTTCTGCAAAGGTAAGTATTAATCGAGGCTGATTCTGCTATTTGCCATTCTCCAACAGCCGCTTGTAGAGACTGTCCATTTTTGATGTAAGTTGACTGTAATGGAACCGCTCTCCTACGTGGCTCCAGCCCTTACCAGACATTTCATTTCTCAGTTCGTCAGATTCAATCAAACTCATGAGATTTTCGGCCATTTTTAATTCGTCCGTAGGTTCGGCAAGTAAACCAGTTATGCCATGGTCAACTACGTTTTCAACGCCACCAACATTTGTAGAGACAACCGGAGTTCCGCTTGCTTGCGCTTCAATTAAACTTACTGGAGTCCCTTCATTTTTTGACGTTAGAATTACAATATCTAATCCTGCATTTATCGCGTCAATATCGTTTCTCCAAGAACAAAAAGTGAGCGGAACACCTTCAGGTTTGTAATCTGGAAACGCATTAAATGGGATGCTGATTTCTGAACAGAATGCTTCCAGTTCTTGGCGCATTTCACCATCGCCTACAATGAAGAAGCGGACCTTTTTGGTCGTATTGTCGAGCACGTGCCGAACCAATCGAAGGAAGTATTTATGGTCTTTTATATCCACTAGACGACCAATGATTCCAACCGCAATTTCATCATTCTGCACATTGAATTCTTTTCGGAATGCAGCTCGTTTTGATTCGGTATCTGTTCTGAAACGATCAAGGTCAAATCCCAGTGGAATTACCTCAAACTTATCTGGTGGTGCAATTTTGTGTTCGATTGAAAGCTCGTGCTTTTGAATGTCGCTAATAGCGATAATCTTGGAAGTTCGCTTGGCCAACGAACGCTCTATTTGTTTGAACATGTTGGTCTTTAGCGAACCGAAATACGAATGGAAGTAATGGCCGTGAAACGTATGAACGATAACGGGAACCTTCCGATTATGCGCGGCTAATCTTCCAATGGCACCAGGTTTAGAAGCGTGCGTATGAACGATATCAGGTTTGAAATCGTCAATGATCTTCTCAATGGCACGGTAAGCGGCCATATCAACACCCAGACTAATTTCCCTTTGCATTTCTGGAACTATGACAGGCTTAATGCCTAAATCAGCAAGTATGTGACTCGAACTCGCTTCGTTCTCTTCCTTATCGCCACCAATCAGCAGCGTTTCATATTCCGATGGAAGGTATTTGGTCAAATAGGCCACATTGAATGTTGGCCCGCCCAGGTTAAAGCGGTTGGCTATTCGAAGAATTCTTGGCATTGGTCAGTGGCGAATATACCTTTTCCACCACGTTTGGAAAACAATCAGATTCCAGACGTGCGTGGCGGAATCGCCAGGGTCGTTAGAGTGTAATTTGTTGAGCAGTGTTTGAATCGCTGACCAATTGAAAAGTTGCTGCTCATCAACGAGTTTCTTGCTCAAAAGGTCTTCGTTTATAAGTGAATTCAATTCTCCTTTGAACCAATTGAGTAGTGGAACCTCAAATCCGTGTTTTGGTCTTCTGAAAAGCATTTCTGGCAAATCCGCTCGAAACGTTTCTTGTAGAATCCGCTTTCGGATGGCGGAAGTGATCTTGTATTCTTCAGGAAGGGAACAAGCAAATTCCACAATTTCATGGTCCAAGAACGGAACGCGTACTTCCAAACTATTTGCCATGCTCATTAGGTCTACTTTCGTGAGCATATCGTTTCTCAAAACCTGATGCAAATCGGTGTAAAGCACTTCGTCCAAGTCGTTAGTTGTGCCGAGTTCTTGGGTGAGTTTTTGCTTTCGTTTATTTAAATCCCCCGGCTCGTACCTCGCCACCCCCTTTGAAAGGGGGAAAATGGCATCTTCACCGTTTACCTTGAACATTAAGCGTTGAATGTCCTTTTCAGACATAAAGCTCGCCCAATTCCAATATCGATCCTTCGCGACAAGCGAAACGCCTTCGCTGAATTTCTGTAATTGTCTGACGCGATTTCCAATGCTCGAATTCCTTGAAGCAGGAAGTAAGAACCAAAGCGGTTTCAACGCTGCAACTAGTTGTTCTTTCATTCCTAGATTCCGTGCCCTGAACTCAGCTGCATGCTTATTGTAACCGCTGAAAAGTTCATCGGCACCATCACCAGAAAGGGCAACGGTTACGTGCTTTCTGGTATGGCGACAAAGGATATGAACGGGCAGGGCAGAGGAGTCTGCAAAAGGCCTGTCGATGTAGTTTAATACATCATGCAAATCTGCATACAGATCATCATTGGTGAGCTTGAAAACCGTGTGGTTCGAACCAATGTTTTTCGCGACAGCTTCAGCGTAATGTGTTTCGTCAAATAACGGTTCATCGGCATAACCGATAGAGAACGTATTCAGTTTATCGGTCTGTCTGGCTGCCAAAGTAGCTATGATGGAACTGTCAATTCCACCGCTCAAGAATGAACCCAGCGGTACGTCCGCAATCATCCTTCGCTGAACGGATTTCTCCATCAACTCGCGCAGTTTTTGCTGCGCTTGCTCGTAAGACATGTCGGTTTTCGGAGCTGTTGGTTTTGGAATGCTCCAAAATGCCCCACTTAGAACTTCCGAACTTCGAATTTTCATCCAAGTTCCAGGTTCCAACTCAAGCACATTCTTGAAAATCGTCTCTGGATAAGGCGTGTAATTGAACTGATGATACAGAAACTGCGAATCTGCGTCAATCACTTTCGGTATTCCGAAAGCCATCAACGATTTCATTTCACTTCCGAAAACCAATACATCCGCATCTTGATAAACCAACAGCGGTTTGATGCCCATTCGGTCACGAGCTAAAAACAACTCATCAGTTTCTTTATCGTGAATTGCTAGCGCGAAAAAGCCGTTCAATTTATCCAATACCTTTTCGCCCCATTGAACATATCCTTGAAGTAGAATCTCGGTATCAGAACTGGTTCTTGGTTTGAAATTGGTCAGTTGCGCTTCAACTTCCTTGTAGTTGAATATCTCACCATTGAAAACCATTGTAAAACGTCCGCTTGCATCGGTGAATGGTTGATTGGCTGAAGCAGATGTGTCGATGATTGCCAAACGTGAATGCCCCAAGGCTGCGCTGCCTTCAACGTACTTTCCACTACCGTCTGGACCGCGGAGCGCCATCGTTGCAATGGCGGCATCGAGCTTGGAATGGAATTCCTTGCCTTTATCGGTTATCGCATACGTTCCTGTAATGCCGCACATATCGGGTTCTAATTAACAGAAAAGCCGTCAGTGAGACGGCTTCTTTCTGAATATGTTGTCACCTATTACAGGTGAATTACTTCATCGTAAGCAGCAGCGGCTGCTTCCATGATTGCTTCGCTCATTGTTGGGTGAGGATGAACAGTCTTAATGATCTCATGACCAGTTGTCTCTAGTTTTCGGATGGCAACGATCTCCGCGATCATTTCGGTTACGTTCGCACCAATCATGTGTCCGCCAAGCAATTCGCCATACTTTGCATCGAATATCAGTTTCACGAAACCATCTTTCGCGCCAGCGGCACTTGCCTTACCTGAAGCAGAGAATGGGAACTTGCCCACTTTGATCTCGTATCCGGCCTCTTTCGCTTTTGCTTCGGTGTACCCAACAGACGCCACTTCTGGAGAACAGTAGGTACAACCTGGAATGTTTCCATAATCCAATGGTTCTGGACTGTGACCAGCAATTTTCTCCACACAAATAATACCTTCTGCACTTGCCACATGCGCCAAAGCTGGGCCAGGAATACAATCACCAATAGCAAATACATGCGGAATATTGGTGGCGTAGAACTCATCTACTTTAACGCGACCGCCATCAACAATTACGCCCACATCTTCTAATCCGCAGCCTTCTACATTGGCCTGAATGCCAACTGCAGAAAGTACAATATCGCATTCAATTACTTCTTCGCCTTTCTTGGTTTTAACGGTCACTTTGCAACCATCGCCAGAAGTATCTACCGCCTCAACGGAACTTTCTGTCATGATCTTAATCCCCGATTTTTTGAACGAACGGCCAAGTTGCTTGCTCACTTCTTCGTCCTCTACTGGAACAATATTCGGAAGGTATTCCACAATCGTCACATCGGTTCCGATGGCGTTGTAGAAATACGCGAACTCCACGCCAATGGCGCCCGAACCAACCACAACCATTTTCTTAGGTTGCTTATCAAGCACCATGGCTTCGCGGTAACCAATGATCTTCTTGCCGTCTTGTTTTAAGTTCGGAAGCTCGCGGCTTCGTGCTCCTAATGCAAGAATCACATTCTTGGCCGTTACATCGCTTTTCTTTCCGTCAGCATCAGTTACTTCAACGGTCGTTCCGTTCTTCAGCTTTCCGAAACCTTCAATATGATCGATCTTGTTCTTTTTGAGCAGGAATTGAATTCCCTTGCTCATACCCTCGGCCACACCACGGCTACGTTTTACCATCTCACCGATATCCGCTTTGCTTTCGCCAACAGAGATACCGTAATCGCTAGCGTGATTGATGTATTCGAAAACCTGCGCACTTTTAAGTAATGCTTTGGTTGGAATACATCCCCAGTTAAGACATATTCCGCCTAATTCTGAGCGTTCTACCACACCCACTTTCATTCCCAATTGCGAAGCTCGGATGGCTGCAACATATCCTCCAGGACCACTTCCAACTACTATCAGATCGTAACTCATAATCGTTTCTGTTTAGGTCAGCGAAAGTACCAAGGAAATATAAATTCGAAATCCTAAATGCTTAAATCCGAAACTGTTTCGAATTTTTTCATTTAGTGCTTCGTGCTTCCCATATTTGCGCAAATGGAAGGGAAGATCGCATACAAGCTCATTTATGCCGAACCACACAGGCATTTTGTGGATGTGGAATTGACGGTTTCTGAATTGAATCAGGAGAAAGTACAGTTGCAATTGCCTGCTTGGCGGCCCGGTAGGTACGAGTTGGGCAACTTTGCCAAGAACGTGCAACGTTTTGCAGCGTTCAACGCTTCTGGACAAGAATTGAAGTTCAGAAAACTCACCAAAGACCTTTGGGAAGTAAATTGTTCAGGGCAAACTTCCATTCGGGTTGAATACAACTATTTTGCCAGTGAACTGAATGCGGGTAGCACGTATGTGGATCAGAAGCAGTTGTACGTAAATCCAGTTAATTGCTGCATGTATGTGCCAGAATGGATCGGTCTTCCTGCCACCTTGCAATTGGAAATTCCCGAAAATTGGACGGTTGCCTCTGGCATGACAGCTATCGGGAAGAACCATTACCAGCTGAAGGATTTTCATGAGTTGGCTGATAGCCCGTTCATTGCTTCGGCAGGCTTGCAGCACAATACCTATCAGGCAGGCGAAACACTTTTTCATATCTGGTTTCAAGGTGAGTTTAAGACCGAGTGGGAACGCATTCTAGATGATTTTAAGAAGTTCACTTCGGTACAGGTAGAAGCCATGGGCGATTTTCCTGTCAAAGAGTATCACTTTCTTTTCCAGATCAGAACTTATAAGACCTATCATGGCGTGGAGCATTCCAATTCAACGGTGGTTGCATTGGGACCGAGTTATGATATCCTGAAACCCGTTCTGTATGACGAGTTCTTGGGAATCAGTTCGCATGAGCTGTTCCACACCTGGAATGTGAAAGCACTGCGGCCTATAGAAATGTTGCCTTACGATTACACCAAAGAGAACTATACCCGTCTTGGTTATGTGGCCGAGGGTGTGACCACTTACGCTGGTGATCTGTTTCTTTATCAGTCGGGTTGCTTCAGCGATTTTGACTTCTTCAAGAACATTCATACGCTCTTTCAACGCCATTTTCATAACTACGGGCGTTTCAATCTTTCTGTGGCCGATAGCGGTTTCGATACTTGGTTGGATGGTTACCAAAAAGGAATTCCAGACAGAAAAACCTCCATCTATAACGAAGGAGCCTTGCTTGCTTTGATGTTGGATATCTCCTTGCTACGCGATACCAACAATCAGAAATGCCTAATGACGGCCATGCGCCTGTTGTACGAGCGTTTCGGAAAGACCGGAATTGGGTATACCGAAAAGGATTACCAGAATGCCATCGAAGAAGTAGGAGGCCGTTCTTACGAGGATTTTTTCAAGAATTACTACTACGGCACTTGCGATTTGGAAGCTGACCTGAACGAATTACTGCATTATGTAGGATTGGAGATCCGCGAAACCCGTTCGCGACTTTATTTCGAAAATCGCTTCGGTTTCAAGGTCGAATACATCCGCGAGCGAAGCGCACGTATCACCGAAATTGCGCCTAATTCCATTGCAGACAGGGCAGGATTGAAACTCGGAGATGAGATCGTTTCCATGAACGGCATCCGCATTCTCGGAAACCTCAAAGAGTGGTGCAAATATTTCCAAGAAGAAACGGTAACGCTTACGGTGAATGCTGATGATGACACGCACAAAATTCAGCTGACACCAACTGACGAACGTTATTACCGCACACGCTGGCCGCATAAAGTGCATGATGCAAGCGATGCGCAGAAAGCAAACTTCAGCGCTTGGACAAAGCGGAGTTTTTAGCCTTTAAACGCCACCACGCTTATTTCCACATTCACACCTTTCGGTAGTCCGGCAACGGCCACTGTTTCGCGAGCTGGCAGGAAACTTCCTTCAGGGAAATAAGAACCGTAGATCGCATTGACCGAAGCAAACAGGTCCATGCTTGAAAGGAAAATGGAAGTTTTAACCACGTGGCCAAAATCCATTCCAGCTTCCGAAAGAATGGCTTTCAGGTTTTGCATCACACGTGTGGTTTCCACATCAATGTTCGCCATATCCAAATCGCCCGTTTCGGGTATGAGCGCCACTTGACCAGCGGTGTATAGAAATCCGTTGACAAGAATGGCCTGACTGTAGGGGCCAATGGCGGCTGGTGCCTTTTCTGTATGTATGATTTTTTTCATGAATATTGAATTGAAGCACTAAACTCGAAATAAAAAAGCACGAAAGAGCTAAAGCACGAAATCCGAAATAAAAAAGCACGAAAGAGCTAAAGCACGAAATCCGAAATAAAAAGCACGAAAGAGCTAAAGCACGAAATCCGAAATAAAAAAGCACGAAAGAGCTAAAGCACGAAAGAACTAAAGCACGAAATCCGAAATAAAAAAGCACGAAACCGTTTCGAATTTCAGGATTTAGCTCCGCTGAACTTACGTTTCGCATTTCGAATTTCTTCTTTTAGAATTTCGGATTTTAGCCGACCGGTATTCGCATATTACCTAATTACCCGAATTGAAACTCCTCCTCCTCGATAATTACGATTCATTCACTTTCAATCTGCTGCATTATGTAGAGCAATTCTGCGATGATGTGACCGTGAAACGAAATAATGAGCTCACATTAGATGAAGTAGAAGCCTTTGATGCCATCATCCTGTCTCCCGGGCCAGGATTACCGAAAGATGCGGGAATTATGCCTGAACTCATTAAGCGTTATGCATCCTCAAAGAAGATTTTAGGAGTCTGTTTGGGTCATCAGGCTATTGGCGAAGCATTTGGAGCGAGCCTCAAGAATCTGAATCAGGTGCATCATGGAATTTCCATCCCCACCAATATCATCGCGAAAGAAGATTCGCTTTTTACAGCTATTCCTACAAAAATTGAAACAGGCCGCTACCATTCGTGGGTAATTGACCAAAGCACCATTCCGTCAGAACTTACCGTAACAGCCACGGATGATAACGGAGAAGTAATGGCCATTCGTCACAAACTGTTTAATGTCTGTGGTGTTCAGTTCCATCCCGAAAGCCTGCTCACTCCCGAAGGATTGAAGATCATCGGGAATTGGGTCAATTCCTGATAATCCGTTCCACCTGCGTTCCTTTCTCTGTTTGAATACGCAGAAGGTAGATACCTCTACTAAGCTGGCTCAGATCAACCTTAGAGATTCCGCTTCCTGTTTGTTTGAGTAGCAATCTTCCTTGCGCGTCTATTATCTCCACAGAATTGATGGTATTTCTCGGACTTGAGTTTGAAAGGAATACTTCACCCGTGGTCGGGTTCGGAAACACCGTAATGGAACCTGTACTTAATTCGTTGATTCCAGTAAAATCTCGAATCTCGCTTTGAACTGTTCCAGTCGATTGAGCATAAGGTAGTTCAAGGTAAATATCAGCTCGATTTTCGATGATAGTTCCTACAGGATTCCCAGGTGTCTGGTACATTCTAAATGTCACGTATAGCTGACTACCTACAAAATCTGAATCTTGAGCTGGCAGATTGATGTCAAAGAAATTAAAGGTGAGTGCACCATCGTTGTAATTCATGTTGAAATCATGACTTGAGATGATGGGTTCGAAATATGTATGGTTCAGGAACGGGGAAATGGTATCAACAATCGTCAAATTTTCAATTGAAGCCATTCCGCTATTCATGTATCGGATTCTATATACCAGCTCATCGTCTGCTCCGATGTACTGATGAAGAACCCACTTGTTTGTTTCAGAAATGGATTGAACGCGCTTATCCAGGGTTGGAATCTGTAACGTTACGCTTTCGCATACCTGAAATGAATTGTTCTCCGTTTGCGCTTCACCATTTAATATTTCAGCCTGCGTAGTAAAGCAAGTGATATTTCCTTGCAAACTTGAATCGCACGCAACGGTTCCAAGTAGACGATAAGTTAAGCATGCAAACGGTGGAACCGTATCAATGGTCATGGTGAGTTGGCTGTCATTGATCAAAGAAAAACCACTCAAGGAATCGAGGTTGTATTCCATCAACGGATTCGAGATATTGACCGTGATATCTAATCCAAAAACGGCCGAAGCTCCATTATTACAAACTTGAATGGTCTGAATACTAGGTTGGCATGGAGTCAGTCCGGTTGAACCAATGCTGATGCTTATGTCTGTTGTTGATGTGGTTTCATTACCAAATAATACCTCTGCAGATGGTATGTTCGGACTTAGTGCGAATGGAATGTAACTGCCAGTGCAGGTGTAATTTAAGAATCCTGGATTGAGCAGACTTTGCGTGATAAAGTATTCTCCTGAATCTAATAGCAAGGCGTATTCCCCGTTAAAATTTGTCCATACGTCAATGTCATTTGGCAACACATTCAATCGCACGTTCGGAATGGTCGGTTCATTTGCTTCGTAATCGCAATTGCCATTAAGGTCTTCATACACATTTCCGTGCAACACAAATTGTGCTGGTTGGGCTACGGAAGGACAGCTACAGATTGGAGTAAAGCGATAGGCGTCATCATAAGCTTCCCATTGCTCAGGGAAATTCCTTCCGGGCACTATGAATGCTTCTGTTCCGTCTTGGTTTACAATGCCCTCAACAGCAGCTCCGCCATTCCATGTAGCGCAAATGGCTTTTTCCTTTATGTTGATATCAATGACGTTGGTCGATTCGTGTAACACAATTTGATTCGAGAATTGGAGTGAAGCGCACGAAAACATCGCCACCTCATAATAGCTGATCACGAATGTTCTGAATGGCGCGTTGCCGTATGTATTGTAGAATATGCCAGCTGCCCCTGCGCCAGGGTTAATATCCTGCCAAGGTGCTAAAATGGCGAAGGTTGGGCTGCTTGAGTATGGCATAGTATCATTAATTGACCAAGGTGAACCTTGGCCAGCTACTGAATCATTGAACGTGATGTAGCCGTTGGATGATACAACCAATCGATTGACCGTGTCTCCAAAAAAACAGAACGAGAAACCGATTTCAATCACCTCCGAGTACATATCGTCATTTGTGAGTTCGATATCTATTCCCTGATCATAAGGATAGGGGGAATATGGTATTGGGCTCAGCTGATAGCATTGAGCAAATGCTAGTTGCGGTAAGAAAAGGCTCAGAAGTAAGATAATGCGATTCATTTCAGCGTATTTGTTGTTAAATATAAAACTTCCAACGTTAGAAGGCAAGGTTTTACATAGATGCGTTTGCCGCCTAATAGGTTACACAGCTTGCTTACACCTAAAGGATTGAAGATCATCGGGAATTGGGTGAACAGTTAGTCGATAGTCCACTGTCCACAGTCGACCGTCCGTCCACAGTCAATGGTCAACCGACTATGGTCTATGGACCATCGACTATGGACCATCGACTCAGCATGACAGACAAAAAAAAGGGTCGGGGCGCAACAGGATAAGGCCCCAACCCTCAGCGCAAGGCGCCTAAGGCGCGCTGCGTTTACCATAGCGCATTAGCGTGCAATGCTTTGCGCTTCGCCACTGTAAGGACCCATGCCGGCACTGTTCTGTGCCGCCACCCGAAAGCGGTAATTCTTTCCGGAAGTGAGGCCTGTTACCTCATACTTGCGTGTTCCTTGAATGGTAAGTACTTCCCAGGTGCCGCCAGCCTCTGCCGTAGGTTCTGTGCCGGTGCTGTTGTCTGCTGGCTTATTGTCAGCATCCATCCACATTTCCAGAACGTACGTTTTCTTGTGCGTAACGGCATCCCAAGTAAGTGCAACAGTACCAGGGTTTCCCCCTGGTGCGGCCCTCAAATTCTGCACTGCCAACGGAAGTTCCCATGGTTCGGGATCCTTCTGCACATCCATGCCCGATTTTACGATCAGTTCTGGAATTCCTTTGCTCGTCAGCTGCACGTAGTCTACCAATCTGTTCATCAGCAGGGTAAGCTCGTCATAGCGCGCATTGCGTTCTATGGTACGGTCTGTCCCACCTTTGATGGTCAACGATTCGGCAAGTGCAAGCGCCTCTGTCTTCAGTTGGATCTCTTCCAACGGAGGATCTGGAGTAGCATACACATCCGCATTCTTGGCCATGGTAACCCTTACGGCAATAGCTTTGATGATCGCCTGCGGAATGGTCAATGAAGCCCATCCCAATTTGACTCTAGCCATTTGATCAGGATTTAGGTTAAACAATTGCAGCCGATCCCTAGCTGCCTATCTACCCTGTTGCCAACCGGTGAGACCTTACCATACCGGTGTTCGGTTCTTAAACGCAGCGTGTTTTGGATTTATTATTCTGATGACGATTTTTTTTCTGCGCTCTTGAAAAAATAGCTTTTCCGATTCCGAGCAAACGATCTTAGGAAGAGACCGCCATAGCTTAGGAAACCTCTGCCCAAGCTATGCCGAAGGCTGCCATAGCTTAGGAAGAGACCGCCATAGCTTAGGAAACCATTGCCCAAGCTATGCCGATGGCTGCCATAGCTTAGGAAGAGACCGCCATAGCTTAGGAAACCTCTGCCCAAGCTATGCCGATGGCTGCCATAGCTTAGAAAGACATGGAACAAGCTTAGGAAATGATGAAAAGGACGATTTTCCATGGCTCTGTTCAGCAAACTGTGCTCAACCATGGTCTATTACTCCCTGGCATGGCCATTAACCCTCATTTTGTGCGGGTAGGGGTGAGGGTGTTGTGGATGTGAGGGGGAATGGGTAGTATTGAGGGAGTAAACGCAACAGAGATGAATTGATGGGCTTGTAGCGGAGAGGGGAAAGAGTATTATAGAAAGTTATGTGTGAAAAAGTACGAGGTTAGTTATTACAATAGTTTCGTTGTCTGATGAAAAATGTCACAGTATTATTGATTGTTGGAGTCTCGCTGATTACTATCTGTGTAAGCTTTTTTGTAATACCGTATTACGTATCTCAAACTAGCTCATACTGGTATTATGACAATAGCACAGGTGTTATCGGAGATACAATAGGTGGTATCGTTGGCCCCGTAGTTGGGTTTATTGGAGTTGTTCTCACGTTTTTAGCATTTTACGTGCAATACGATGCAAATAAAGTACAGAGAACCGCGCTTTACATGGAGCAATTTGAAAGCAAGTTCTTTGAACTACTTCGGTTACATCGTGAAAATCTAAAAACACTGGAAGCTAACGGTCAACATGGGATCAAGTTTTTTGAAAAATTATCTAATGACCTTAATATCTCACTGGACAAAGCAAAAACTAAAAGTTCAGGTAAATTCACAGATGATGAACTAATAATTATTGTCTTTTACGTATTCTATTATGGAAGTGAGACTTCAACACGATCCGCGATTAGGAATAAACTGTTCAAGGCGGACACTCATCCTAATGATCCTGTGCTAAGATCTATCTATGCTGAACTTACCAGCCAGCTCGATAAGGATGGCAACTTCAAGTTCCAAGGCCAGTTCAGTGTGCTATTGGATAATTATTTCAATATGCTTTTCTTATTGTTGAAATTTTGTCATCGGCATGTGAACCAAACAGATGCAACTGATATTCAATTACCTAATAAAGATTTTTACGTTGATACGATCGTAGCTCAGTTTAGTGTATTTGAAGCTACAATTCTGTTTTTTTATTTACAATCTGGATTTGATCAAAGAGTACTAACACCTATAAATCTAGTTAACGAATTCGGTCTATTAGATAAATTATTCTTGCAAGGGATAAAAGGCGTAAATGCCAAGGACTTGTTCACTAAACTTAAAGCATGAAAAATCATTTTGCAGTTGAACCACTAGAAATAGTTGAAATTTTGAAAGATGTTGAATCTGGCGCAATACAGCTGCCAAGATTTCAACGGGGATATAATTGGTCAACGGGAGCCGTACTTAAATTATTGGAGTCAATTCATAAACGGCATCCATCGGGTTCTTTGTTGTTTTTGGAGACTACCAAGCCTAAAACAATAGTTGGTTATGAACCAATAAGAACTGTTGATAACGAAAAATTATCATATCCAGAATATCTAATACTCGATGGGCAACAGCGAATCACATCATGTCATGCAGTTTTTTATAATAAGGGTAGCTATTCCTATTACATTAGTTTGTCGGATATCTATAGGATATTTAAAGATAAAGATGATTTGACTTTAGACGATTATGATGAACTGGATTTGATTGAAGATGAGAATCATAGAATAATCGTAGCGAAGAAACATTCTGAACATCCGGATGAATTTCTATTTAAGTCTGACCTACTTCCTCTTAGTTTTTTACGCGACCCATCTATTTATCGCAAGAAAATCTTTTCATATAAGCAGAATCTCAGGGAATCAGATGGCGTGGATAAGGCATATGTAGACTTCTTGGATTTACACTTGGATAACTTTGTTGATCCTTTTTTTCAATACAAGTTTCCAGTTATCAAGTTATACAAAGACCTAAGTATTGAAGGTGTTTGTAAGATATTTCAAACAATCAATAGTACGGGGTTAAAGCTGACCGCTTTTGATATTTGTGTTGCTTCGTTCATGCCGTTTGATATCGACCTCAAGCTTAAAACTGATAAGGTTATAGATGAAAAAGACCGATTATCCGTTCTCATTGATTCGGAGCGAACTATTATTCTTCAGACGATTGCGTTGCTAGCAGGTGTATCACCTAAAAAGAACGGGTTGCCAAAGAATTTAGAAGCAGATCACATAAGAGATGAATGGGAGGGTGCCATTGAGGGCCTTAATCTAGCAGTTGAATTATTAGATGAATTTGGAGTTGGGTTATCATACAGTACTAAGATTGTACCTTATAAACCAATGATTCCAGTACTGGCAGCCGCACTTGCAAAAAAGCAGTTTAAAGATAAGTTGGATGCTGAGCAAGGGATTATGATTCATAAATGTCGGCAATGGTTTTTCAAAGCATGCCTTGAAAATCGCTACACCGAAGGTACCGATAATAAAATGCAACTCGATTTTACCATGTTGAAGAGATGGTTTGATTCGGGTTCAACACCAGTAGAGATGAGTAATCCTATTCATCTCAACATAAATCAAGCAAGTTTTGCAAATAAGAATGGAGCTTTTGGTAAAGCAATTTTAGTTGCGTTAAACTCGGTGGACTTGAAGGATTTTTTGACCCTTTCAGATGTTGGTTATTCTGATAACTCAACACTTATGTCACATGTCCATCACATTTTCCCCAAATCCAAGTACGGTTCGAACAAACTTGTCGATAGCGTCTTTAACTTTACTTTTCTCGAAAACGCCACGAATATTTCCATTAAGAACTCAAGTCCTTCTGATTATTTGACGTCCTTAAGAGTGAATCAAAATCTGTCCGAACAGGACTTAAAAGAACGCTTAGGGAAACACTTCATTGATGAAAGCTGCTATACTAGCTTGATGAACGATGATATCAATACATTCATCACTCATCGAATACTTCGATTTGCTAAATATTTTCAGGATGAAATCGGGCTGGATGTGCAGGTGACAGGAAACAAGGTTAGCGATGATCAGATTGATTTAGATGGTGAATTTGAATTAGAAGAATCTGTGTAGCGACATAATTCGATTCCCCCGCTCGCGCAAGTCTTCCGCAGGACGACTTGTGTGGAACTAAGTACGATCAGTCTCTGACTGATCTTCTTTATTCAGCTCCGTTGAACCAAGGTTTCACATTCCGATAGCAAAACCTCGGAGGTCTATACCGCAAGCCATAGCCACAGCATAAGCCCGCGTAACACACACACACACACACGCTATGGCATGAATGAAAGCCCTATTTTCATAGCAGTAAAACGTTGCATTTACACTAAATGGATGCGATTTTCGTTCTACGGATAGAAGATCAAGTACTCATTAAACGGTGAATTCATGTTAGTTCCGGCCATGAATCTGGAGGAGATTCGCAAAGAGATAGCCAAGGATTTTGAGATCGTGGAACGTAAATCGCGCTACGTGGAAAAAGACCTCAAACGACTGCACGCACCGCTGCGCGACAAGCGCATCATCAAGGTCTACGATTATCATTCAAAATTCAAGAACAACTGGATATTCAAATGGGATGTGGATAAGAAGGTCTCGATTCCCGTTTACCTGATCTGGTACATTGGCCACCGTGGACTTACGGCCATTCAAACCTTCCCTCGTACCGATTGTCTGTTCTATTATACCTCCCATTATTTTAAACGCTATAACGAGCGCCTGGATCTTGGCATAAACGACCCGAAGCAATTGCTGCACACCTTTATGCACAACCACCTTGCCTATACCTTTCAGTATCTCGAAGAGGTTAACCGCGGAGTGTGGAAATTCTTTGCCTACACCAAGAACGGAGTGGCACTGGGTACATACATCCGATCGTGCAACTACTACAAGATGAACACCTTCATTACGCACGATATGTTGAAGGGCGATCAGCTGGAGATAGAGGCCTATAAGAAGGCCGAATTGGACAAATACTTGGCAACCTATCATAAGCTTGATTAATGCCCCCTTTGGTAAGACATCCTAGGTTGTTAAAACCTGGTAGGTCTCATTTGCTGATTTCCTGATCTGATTCCCCCAAAGTTTGCCACTTGAGATTTGCACAGAGCTTACTTAGAGTCTCAGAGATACACAGAGATGTTCCGACATGCCAGAAGCAAACCTTGGTCTCGGTGAACTTGCGGAACAGCTTGAATTCCCTTCGAAGAAAAAGCCCTCTGTGCATCTCCCATTCTCATTCTTTCTCTGTGAAACATATAACTGGCTTGCCGTGTGCTTACGGAAGCAAACCTTGGTCTCGGTGAACTTGCGGAACAGCTTGAATTCCCTTCGAAGAAAAAGCGCTCTGTGCATCTCCCATTCTCATTCTTTCTCTGTGAAACGTATAACTGGCTTGCCGTGTGCTTACGGAAGCAAACCTTGGGCTGGGTGAACTTACGGAGCAGCTTGAATTCCCTCGAAGAAAAAGCTCTCTGTGCATCTCCCATTCTCATTCTTTCTCTGTGAAACGTATAACTGGCTTGCCGTGTGCTTACAGAAGCAAACCTGGGGCTGGGTGAACTTGCGGAACAGCTTGAATTCCCTTCGAAGAAAAAGCGCTCTGTGCATCTCCCATTCTCATTCTTTCTCTGTGAAACATATAACTGCTAAACTTTAGGGGAATCCGTTTTCCTAATTAGCTTCGCTAAACATCGTTGCCCTCATTTGCTGATCGGCTAGTTAGCTAATTCTCTACATTTGAAGCATGTCACAACTATTCGAAGAATTCAAAACACCTTCCATCAGCGATTGGAAGAAATTTGCAGCCAAGGAGCTGAAGGGCGCCAACATCGATGAGTTGAACCTTTGGTTGGCAAGCGATGGCTTTCAGGCCAAGCCAGCCTATTTCCGAGAGGAAACAGAGAAGCTGCCGATGTACGGTAGAACCATCCGTCCGCTGCGTTTCGACCAGCGGAGCAACGATTGGCTTATTTGCACGGATGTGCGCGTAGAGAACGTGGAAGATGCCAACTTAGAGATACTTCATAAGTTGAGAATGGGCGCTTCGGCCCTTAGCATCGACCTGAATGGACACGATTTTGCGCGCGATGATTTCGATGCCTTGTTTGATGGTGTGTTGGTGGATGCCATTTCGGTTTCCTTCTCCAACGCCTACAATACCTTGCGTTTTCAGGCCGATTATTTCGCATGGACTGAGAAGAAAGGCTACGGAGCAGAAAACCTGATGGGCGGTCTCTGGTTCGAGCACATCAATGCCGATCTGGCCACGGCCATCATCACCGAAAACAACCGCCATGCCTTTGGTGCCATTGGTTTAGATTGTGGTCAGTTTTACATGAAAGGCGCCAACATTTCGCAGCAATTGGGCACTTCCATTGCGTGGGCAAATGAGCTACTGAACGGGCTGCGAAAGAACGGCATCTCCTTCGAACAGGTTTCGGACAACATCGGATTCAGCTTGGCCATTGGCGGCTCTTTTCTTCCCGAAATTGCCAAGTTCCGATTGATGCGCTTCCTGTGGGCGCGGGTCTTGCAGCAGCATGGTGCAGCCTCCAAACGCTGGAAAACGTGGGTGCATGCCCAAACGGGCGAACGCCACCTGAGCAGTCTGGATACGCCTGTCAACTTGCTTCGCGAGAATGCGCAGGCGATGAGTGCGGTGCTTGGCGGAGTAGATAGCCTCACCATTCATCCGTTCAGACAGGACGAACCTGAATTGGCGGATAGAATGGCCATCAATACGCAGCATTTGATGAAAGAAGAGGCGCGCCTCAATCGTGTCATCGATCCTGCTGCGGGTAGCTATTATGTCGAGCACCTCACAGACATCCTCGGCAAAAAGGCCTGGGATTTCTTCTTAGAGATTGAAGAACGAGGAGGTTATTCGACATGCGCCAGTGATGGATTTTTGGAAGATGAATTCGCCAAGTCTGATCAGGCGTATTATGACGAAGTTGAAAAGTTAGAACGGGTGTTGGTAGGAACGAACAAATTTCCATCGCCATTCGAAGAGTCGAACGATAAAGTGGAGGATGAGGATTAACCGCAAAGACGGAATTAACCGCAAAGACGCAGAGATTACGCTGAGAACGCAAAGAAAAACTCCGCGTCCTTTGTGGCAAAGAAATGGAGAAATAATCGCGCAGTTCCCCCTTTTAAAGGGGGTGGCGAGGAACGAGCCGGGGGATTTTCATTCGGGAAGCGAGGAATTTTCTCTGCGCCCTTTGCGAAAAAAAATCTCCGCGTCTCTGCGGTAAAAGAAGAAGAGGAATAACCGCGCCTTTGCGGTAAAAACAACAGAATGAAACCAGATTTTAAAGACACCGAATTCTATCTCCGTACTGTAGAATTGGAATCGACCGAGGCGGGCGAGTATTTCGAAACGCCAGAAGGCATTCCGGTTACGGCAGATAATTACCCTGTAGAGATTGAAGACCTCGAACACATCGATTTCGTATCGGGCGCTGCGCCATTCTTGCGTGGGCCTTACGCTTCGATGTACGTCAGTCGCCCGTGGACCATCCGCCAGTATGCGGGCTTCTCTACCGCTGAAGAAAGCAATGCCTTCTACCGTAAGAACCTTGCCGCAGGGCAGAAAGGACTATCGGTTGCCTTCGATCTGGCCACGCACCGAGGGTACGATTCTGATCATGAGAAAGTAGTGGGCGATGTGGGGAAAGCAGGCGTAGCCATCGATACTGTGGAGGATATGAAGATCCTCTTCGATCAGATTCCTTTGGGCGAAATGACGGTTTCCATGACCATGAACGGGGCGGTGCTACCGATCATGGCATTTTACATCGTTGCGGCCGAAGAGCAGGGCGTCTCGCCAGAGCACTTGGCAGGAACCATCCAGAACGACATCCTCAAGGAGTTTATGGTGAGGAATACCTACATCTATCCGCCTGCGCCAAGCATGCGCATCGTGGGTGATATTTTTAAATATGCTGCCGAGAAGATGCCACAGTTCAACAGCATCAGCGTATCGGGCTACCACATGCACGAAGCAGGAGCCACGGCCGATATTGAGTTAGCATACACGCTTGCAGATGGATTAGAATACATCCGAACGGGCTTGGCTGCTGGCTTGAACATCGATGATTTCGCACCGCGCATCAGTTTCTTTTGGGGCATCGGCATGAACTTCTTTATGGAGATTGCCAAAATGCGTGCTGGAAGAATGCTGTGGGCCAAACTTGTGAAGCAATTCAATCCGAAACTGGAGAAAAGCATGGCGTTGAGAACGCATTGCCAAACTTCAGGTTGGAGCCTCACGGAGCAGGACCCTTACAATAATGTGGTTCGAACGAATATAGAAGCGATGGCGGCCGTTTTCGGTGGCACACAATCGCTGCACACCAATTCCTTGGATGAGGCCATTGCTTTGCCAACCGACTACTCGGCACGGATAGCGCGTAATACCCAACTTTTTATTCAGAACGAGACGGATATCTGCAAAAGCATAGATGCTTGGGGAGGTTCTTACTATGTGGAGAAACTGACCAATGAACTCTGCGAGAAAGCGTGGGCTTTGATTGAGGAAGTAGAGGAATTGGGAGGCATGGCAAAGGCCATCGAAACCGGTCTTCCGAAAATGAGAATTGAAGAAGTTGCTGCGCGAAAGCAAGCACGCATAGATAGTGGGGAAGAGGTGATCGTTGGGGTCAATCGCTATCAGTTGGAAGAAGAGACGGAAATGGATATCCGCGAGGTGGACAACAACGCAGTGCGCGAAGGCCAATTGAAACGCTTGGCAGAAGTAAAAGCAAAACGCAATCAGGCAGACGTAGAAGCCGCACTGAGTGCGCTTACCAATTGCGCCAAAACCGGCAACGGAAATCTCTTGGAATTAGCGGTGGATGCAGCACGCAAGCGCGCCACCTTAGGTGAGATTTCTGACGCGATGGAAGCGGAATTCGGGCGATACAAAGCGGTGATCCGTTCCATTTCGGGAGTATATTCGAGCGCAGTGAAAAAGAACGAAGACTTTATAGCGGCTCAGGAAGCTGCTGATGCATTTGCAGAGCAGGAGGGAAGACGTCCACGTATTCTGGTTGCCAAAATGGGGCAGGACGGTCACGACCGTGGTGCTAAGGTTATTGCCACTTCCTTTGCCGATATTGGCTTTGATGTGGATCTAGGTCCGCTATTCCAAACCCCTAAGGAAGTAGCCAAACAAGCCATCGAGAATGATGTTCATATCGTTGGGGTGAGTTCGCTGGCCGGCGGGCACAAGACACTCGTTCCAGCAGTTATCCAAGAGCTGAAAAACTACGGACGCGAAGACATCATGGTGGTGGCAGGTGGCGTCATCCCGCA
Source organism: Flavobacteriales bacterium (assembly GCA_021739695.1). Classification (NCBI taxonomy): domain Bacteria; kingdom Pseudomonadati; phylum Bacteroidota; class Flavobacteriia; order Flavobacteriales; species Flavobacteriales bacterium. The sequence continues at coordinate 131,982 of JAIPBM010000009.1, forward strand.
TCAGGATTACGATTTTCTCTACGACAATGGCGTGGCATTCATATTCGGCCCAGGAACGGTGATTGCTAAGGCAGCAAAAGAGATATTGAGAAAATTATCTTAAAGCAATTTAAAAGTAGGTGAATTGAGTTTGAATTCCTTGTCAATCTGAATTTCATAGTTTTACCTCGTACCTCAATTTGTTTCCATGAAGAGAATAGCCATACTCGTTGATTTCAGCTCTATTTGTGCCAAAGCCTTGGAATTTGGAGCCAGCATTGCAGCTAAAGCACAGGCCGATGTGGTGCTTGTACACGTGACCGAAGCTACCGATGAGCAGACCTTAAAGGCGCTTGAAGAAAAGTTATCTGGCATGCATGTGGCCATTGCCGGGAAGGTGCTGAACAGTAAGAACCATGTGGCTTCGGGTTCATTCTTCTCGGTTATTCCATCTGTAATTGCTGATTTGAAGGTAGATCTGGTGGTAGTACCGACCCACGGGAAGGTGGGCATTGCACAGCACTTGCTTGGGGCCAATATCCTGAAATTAGTGAAAACCTTGCCTGTGCCTGCATTGGTTGTTCAGGCCGAAAGCGTTCTGAACGATGCAACTTTCAAAACCCTTCTGTTCCCCGTAGGGCCGAACAAGCATTTTGATGTGAAATACAAGCAAACAGCCAAGTTTGCCAAGATCTATGGTAGCACGGTTGTGGTGTACACAGTTCGTAACGACATCCGCGGAATTTCGGATGAGTTGAGAGCCAACATCACCGATTCCATGGCATATTTTGAATCGGTAGGCGTGAAGTGTGAAGAGGTGGCTGAAGAACCGACCAGCTTCTCTGCCGGCTACGCCAAGCACATTCTCCACTATGCCAAGACAAGCGGAGCTGGTACCATCTGCATCATGTCGTTGGTGGCAGACGACCAAGGCTATATCGGAAACAACGATAAGGAGAACATTCTGCTCAATACCATGGCGCTGCCTGTTTTCTGCGCCAACCTCTAAGCTTTCCGTTCTAATAAAGGCAATTCTGTAAGTCCCGAAAGGCGGACAGAACGCCTATTCCCCAAATTATTACACCTTTTCCGCTTTCAGCTACAGTTGTACATCGGTCTGAAAGGATGCGCTTGGGTGTTCTCAACTTCGTGATACGTTAACTCATTAATCACTCAAAACTGTATCATGAAAAAAATGTACTCTTTACTCGCCAGTGCAGCCCTGCTGCTTATGGGATACACAGGTGCCAGCGCCTGTCAGTATTCTAACTTCGACCTTGTGTCGGAAACAGACCTAGGTGGTGGACTCTTTGAATATACCGTCAGCTTCTGCGTAGGCAATGGAGCGGCTGCCTCAGGAAACACGCTTCTGTGGGCCATCAGTTTGGATAATGGTGCCGCGTTCGCCAGCTTCCCTGCTTCGCTTACAAGCCCAGCCACGGGTGCTGTCTATGTGGCAGATAACGTTTCTTATGGTCCTAGCTACTTGGTGTTTGAGAATTACACTTCTGGTGGATGGGACGGTTCGTGGGCCTGTGGCAATGCTGCCTGTGGTTCGCTTACTCAAGTGTGCGAAACATTCACGTTTGTGACCAACGGACATCCTAACTCAATGACCTTGATGGGAGCTGAAGGTGATGGCGTAGGAGTAGCACCTTATGGTTGCAATGGCGATCCAGACATGGTTATCAATCTACAGAGTTTGACCGTGGACGCAGGAAATACCGTGTACTACTGCTTGGGAAATTGCACCAATCTGACAGCAACTATCACTGGAGGAACAGCCCCATATACTTACTCTTGGGATGCACAGCACAATCCGGCACACGTGGGATCTACAGCTAGCATTTCAGTATGTACAACTGTGAATGAGCTGTATTTGCTTACGGTTACAGATGCCAACGGTCTTTCGAGCAGCGATTTTGTAGCTGTTTATGTGTACCAACCGCCAGTGGTAAGTGCTGGTTCCGATAAATTGATCTACCGCGGTTATGGCGCTTCTTGTGTATCGCTTGATGGTTACGCTAACAACAGCATGGGACCTTATTCGTACTCTTGGAGTAACGGGTCTACGGCTAAAAAGCCTTCAGTTTGTCCAATTACCACTACCAATTACTCGCTAACTGTAACTGATGCCAGAGGTTGTACCGCAAGCGATGATGTGACGGTAGAAGTTCGAGATATCCGATGCGGAAATGGTAAGGTGAGAATGTGTAAAAACAATACAACCTATTGCGTCAAAACCAATCAGGTTCAATCTAAATTGAACAATGGATTTGTACTTGGCGCCTGTGGTTCGTACAAACTGGATGGGTCGGAAGATGAAGACATCTACGTGGAAGAAGAGATGATGGAAACCGGAGTATATCCGAATCCAGCAGCAGATAATGTGAACGTACGTTACGGATTTGATGCCGATGCCATTGTGAACATTGATGTGTATGACATGTCTGGTAGAAAAGTTCAGACAGTAGTAAGCAGTCAAGAGGTGCTTGAAGGCGAAGTGAATTCAGCAACCTTTTCTGTAAGCAACTATCCAGCAGGATTGTATCTGGTAACCATTCTGACAACAAATGGAGATAGGGAAATGCATCGAATGATGGTGGCACACTGACCGCATTAACCTTAAATTCAGCCAAAGACCCTCACGGAATTCCGTGGGGGCTTTGGCGTATTTGATGTTGATCAATATCCAATTCACCCACCTCAGAAAATTGATGCGATGATTCGAATTACCTTCTTGCAGTCACCTCCTTTCGTTAATCTTGAGTTATGAATATCAACCGACCTTTCATCTGCAGCCTCGTGCTGTTTTTCTGTTTGGCACAAGGCAGTTTTGCGCAATCTGATTCCGTTTGGCACGTGGTGCAGAAGTTGCATCTCAGCAAATCAGACTCAGCCATTGGCATTTGTTATAAGCAACTTCGGCTAACTGCTAAGAGCGATTTCAGCAACCTATCTCAAGGTCATTATTGGATCGGGAACACCTACATGAAACTGAATCTTGACTCGGCACAGAAACACGCAAACCTGGCTTTGGACTTAGCAAATAGATCGGACGACCCAATCCTAAGGGCAAAGGCACATCACCTGCTAGGCTCCATCGATAACCGCTTAAGCAAGTTTGATTCGGCCATTGATCATTTCAAACAAGGGCTCGAAGAACTACGCAGTGAGAAGGATACGACCAATGGACGGTATATGCAGATCTACGAGATACTGTTGCGCGGCACATCTACCACCTACAACTACATGAATAGGAATGATGAAGCTATGACTTACGGTCTTAAGGCATTGAATTATGCGCAACGCTACGACCTCGATTTTCCGCAACAAGCAGGACTGATAGCCATTTCGAGTCTGTTTTACAAAGTGAAGAACTATGAAGAGGCAAAGAAGTACATGCATTTGGCCTTGAAAAAATGCAAAGACGCCAATAATGAGCTGGGCGCTGCCAAATGCTACAACAATCTTGCTATTTACCACAGCGCGGAGTTGCAATACGACTCTGCGGTTTGGTACCAGAGCAAAGGCATCAACATGTATCGCGTTATGGGTAACACCGAGGGATTGGCCAACAGCTTGGTACTGCTTGGTATGATACAATTTGAGTTGGGTAAGGAAGAAGAGGCAATCGGTCATTTATTGGAGGCTGAAAAAATCGTCAAGGAGAAGAGCTTTGATATTCAGCTCTTTGATGTTCTGGTAGACCTTGCAATGGCATACAACAAGCAGGGAAATTTTAAAGAAGGATTGGCCAAAGCAGATGAACTTATTGCGTTTGCTAGCAGCAAAAACCGTCCTGATAAAATTGTACGTGGCTACACGATGAAGTATGAATCGCTTTATGGGCTTGGGAATTATAAAGAGTCGGTAGAATACCTTCAAAAGAGTATGGCTCTTTCAGATAGCATCAAGGCAACGGAGAACGACAAGAATCTTCAGCAGTTATTGGTGAAGTACGAATCTGAAAAAAAGGAAGAAGAGATAAAGCGCATAACTAGCGAGGCGGAGGTGAAAGATCTGCTTATCCGTCAACGTAATATTCAATTATTGTCCGGTGGTGCTGGCGTTTTGGCCCTCATAACACTTGCTTTTCTGATGTTCCGCAGTTATCGGATCAGGAACGAGTTTGAACTACTCGATTTAAAACAACGGTTCTATCGTGCCCAGATCAATCCGCATTTCCTTTTCAATGCTTTGGGTTCGGTTCAAGGCTTCTTCTATGATAAGACCGATCCGAATAAAGCAGCAGGATACCTTTCGCGCTTGTCCAAACTCATGCGCCAGATATTGGAGAATACCTTTGATAATGAAGTGACGTTGGCAGAGGAGGCAATGCTGATGGAAAACTACCTCGAAGTTCAGAAAGTGCGCATGAGCGATCGCTTCGATTACACCATCGATATGGATGAAGACCTCGAAGATGTGATCATTCCATCCATGATCACCCAACCCTTTTTGGAAAACGCGGTAGAACATGGATTCAAGGAATTGACTGACCGTAAAGGCATGATCCACGTCAGTGTGATAGAGATGGCTGGGGCGATTCAGATAAAAATTGAAGACAACGGCACAGGACTGGCCCAAAGCAGCGCGCCATCCGACCATCGTTCGCGAGCCATGGAAATAACCCGCGAGCGATTGCAACTGTTGGAAAAAGTGAAAGGCAAGAAAGCAAGTTTTGAAGTGAAGGATAACCGCTTGAATGGCGGAGTTGGTGTAACTGTACTTATAAATCTACCTACATGAAACTGGCAGTTATAGACAATGAGAACGAAGTACGAAAAGGCATTGTGCTCATGTTGCAGCACAATTTTCCTGAAGCGGAAATTGTGGAGGCTGATGGCGTGGCAACTGGTTTGCAGTTGATTGCCACCGAACATCCAGAGCTCATTTTTCTGGATGTTGAGATGAACGATGGAACGGGGCTTGACCTGCTGCGCAAAGTGGAGCATCGCTCTTTTGAGGTGATCTTCATTACGGCATTTGCCAAATATGCCATAGAAGCGCTTCGCCTCAGCGCCATCGATTATTTATTGAAACCCGTTGATCCCTTGGAGTTGGTGGATGCCGTCAATCGTGCCATCGACAAGATCGATAAGGAGAACATGGGCGCTAAATTGGAACTCCTGGAGCAGAATCTGAAGCAACTGACGGGTGGAAGCCGCAAGATATTGCTGAAGGATCAGGATTCCATTCATCTCATCAAGATAGACGATATCATGCGCTGCGAGGCCGATGCCAACTACACACGGTTCTTCATCGCCAACCGTCCTTCCATTTTGGTTTCTAAAAACCTGAAGGAATACGAAGACCTATTGGGCGACCATTTCATCCGTGTTCACAATTCGCATCTGGTCAACATCAGCTTCATTGTTCGGATTGATAAGAACGATGGAGGTTCCATTCGCATGTCAGATGGAGAGAATATTCCGGTTTCGGTACGCAAGCGCGAAAAGCTGCTGGAACACCTGAAACGGTTCTGAACAGAAATTGAAGAAACGGTAACGCTTATCCATTGAAGTAGGGCACTGCTACATTGGGCCGATGTAGCGGCAAGTGCTAAGGTAGCTTTGGGTTGAACTAAAACTCCACCCATGAAAAAAGCTTACTTATTATTTTCTGCCGCTGCCGTTCTACTGGTTGGCGGTCAAGCATTTGCTCAATGTGAAAGTGCCACAACGCTGGTTGTCGATCTTCAATTTGAGAACACCACGGCCGATTCATCCCAATACAATCAGCCCATGTTTGTGCTCGGGAACCCAACGTTCGCTATGGATCGACATGGCAATCCGGCCGGAGCATTGAACACATCTGCTGGCACTGTTTATCTCTATAACTCCCTTACAGGCGAATTCAAGGCGCCATTCCCGTTCACCTATTCGGGATGGATAAAGGCCAATGCGCTCAACGCACGTAATCCCATATTCATGAACGAAGACTACGGCAATGCCTATTCAGGTGCTTGGGTCAATGTACTACCTACAGGAGAAGTAACTGCCAATGTGGGTGATGGCGGAGCGCCAAGCTTGGCAAATGTGGTTACGGCAACAACCGTTTCTCAGCCAATTATTACTGGCGAGTGGTTTCATATTGCTGTTGTTTTCCAATCATTGACTGAGATCAGAATCTACGTTAATGGTATCGAGCAATCGGTCAATTACACTGGAACAGGTAGCCAATTATACTACTACATGAGCTATGGGACTGCTGGTAAGATCGGTAGTGGTGTGAATGGTACAGGTACAAATGTCTTCTTCGATGGGCTTATTGATGATGTACGTTTTTGGACAACAATGCTCGTAGATCAACAGATTCAGGGCATACACAACAGTCACGTGGATTTTGTGTCCGTGAATAGCGTGATCCTTTGCAATGAGGAATTTGAAGACCTGACTGCGCCAAACGAACTGTGTGCGTATAGTTGGAGCAATGGAGATACAGATGCTGTGGATCGCATCTTCGCCAGTACACTTGGTATTGGAGACCACGTGATCTATGCCAGTATTTACGACAATCAAAATATCGTTTATACTGATTCAGTATTGGTTACGGTAAGTGCTTGCACCGGTGTTGCAGAAGAGGAATCCGCACAGGAAGTATCTGTCTACCCAAATCCTACTACGGGAATGATTGTGTTGGAATCGAATACGCCAACCACCTTCCAATTGAGCAATGTACTCGGGGAGATTTTGACAAGTATTTCGGTTAATGGAAAACGCAATTTCGACCTTTCTACCTATGCAAAGGGCGTTTATATGCTAACGGATAACAATACTGGGATCACGCACAGATTACTGAAGGAATAACAGCTTTTTGGTTTGGTTTCTGGCCTGATGGTATGCACTTCTGTCTGTATCGTCAGGCCTTTTTTATTGAGGAGTTCAATCAGTTCTTCTCACATTAGAACAATAACTGCAAGGATAAGCTCGTTTTTATCACATGGAAAAGATAAAGAACATATCATCGTTTGTGGCCGTGGTAATGATTCTCAGTATGTTGATGGTTTCGTGCACAAGCACGCATCAAGCGCGCAAGTGCGATGGCAGACGGGCCATTCACACCCCAATGGGACCAATGTGATGCGGTTTCCAAGCAATGCATGTTTTTGTTGTCGCTTAAGCAGCGAAACTTAGCTTTGTAACATGCAAAAGAAAACCAGGTGGTTGAATTCGATAAGTTGGCTGTTTATGCTAACGATACTTATTTCTACGTTTCAGGTTTCTGTTGTAGGTTTTCAAACGGGTGATAACTCGTGGTTTGATTTTCTGACAACCGTGATGGCCGAAGAAGAAACGGAAGATGCACAATCGGAGGAAGATTCCTTCGAAGCTATGGACTGGTTGCTTTCAGATCATTCGTTCGTTGAATTAGCATCTGTTTTCAGTTCAGAAACTTATAGGTTTCATAATCCTTACATCTCATTCGTTGGCGAAGTTTCTTCGCCTCCTCCAGAAGCATAATATCCAGTTGCCGCCTTGTAGCGGTTGTTGACTGCGTTGCGGTCAATTCCTTTCAATTATCAATTGATCATTTCCCAGAATTATCCTGGGATTAAACTGGATTTACGTGAAAAATCATTTCAAGCATCTCGGCTCCGATATACCTGCTGGTATTGTGGTCTTTTTTGTGGCTGTTCCTCTTTGTCTCGGAATTGCGCTAGCTTCTGGCGCACCTTTGTTTTCGGGTGTCATTGCAGGCATAGTAGGCGGTATTGTTGTCGGAGCCATCAGTGGTTCGCAACTTGGCGTTAGTGGTCCTGCCGCAGGTTTGGCTGTCATAGTTCTCACTGCCATCCAAGACCTTGGTTCATTCGAAGTGTTTCTAATGGCCGTGGTTCTAGCTGGAGTGTTTCAGATCATTCTCGGTGTTCTCAAGGCCGGAATCATCGGCTACTATTTTCCTTCAGCCGTTATCAAAGGAATGCTGGCAGCAATCGGAATCATCATTTTTCTGAAGCAGATTCCACATGCTTTTGGATACGATAACGACTACGAGGGCGATCTTGATTTCTCTCAATCGGATGGCTTCAACACGTTCAGCGAATTGAGCCACATGATGGATTACGTGAGTTCGGGTGCGATGATCATTGCTGTGGTTTCGCTTGGTATTCTCATTCTTTGGGATCAGCCATTCGTCAAACGATTCAAGCTATTTCAACTGGTGCAAGGCCCGATTGTGGCTGTGGCAGTAGGCATTGGGCTGAATCTTGCTTTTGCTGCTTCGTCAGAATTTGCCGTTGCAAACGAGCATACCGTAAATCTTCCGGTATCAGCCGGATTGATGGACTTTTTCGGTCAGTTCACCTTGCCTGATTTCGGTGCTATTACCAACACGAAGGTTTGGACGGTGGCTTTTACTATTGCCATTGTGGCCAGTTTGGAAACGCTACTGAGCGTGGAGGCCACCGATAAGTTGGATCCGCTCAAGCGTATCACACCAACCAATCGCGAGCTGATTGCGCAAGGAATAGGCAATTCGGTAGCTGGTCTCATTGGTGGATTACCACTTACGCAGGTAATTGTTCGCAGTTCAGCCAATATCCAATCGGGTGGCGTGACCAAGGTTTCAGCCATTTTCCACGGTTTGCTCATATTGTTTTCGGCCATGCTGATTCCAAATATTCTGAATCTGATTCCGCTTGCCAGCTTGGCTGCGATCCTGCTAATGGTCGGGTACAAGTTGGCCAAGCCTTCCTTGTTCTTACAGATGTACCGATCGGGAAGGATTCAGTTCATGCCCTTTATCATTACTGTTGTCGGTATCGTTTTTACCGACCTCTTGATCGGAATCTCGCTTGGCTTAACGGTTGGGATTTTTCACATCCTTTACGAGAATCTAAAAACTTCGCATTACATCAAACAACGCGAGGAAGGCGAGAAGATCATCGTGGAACTTTCTGAACACGTATCGTTCTTAAATAAAGGTGCAATTCAAAAGTTATTAGAAGGAATGAATCCTGGATGCCACTTGCTCATCGATGCATCGCGAAGCGAATTTGTCCATCCAGATGTGGTGGAGATCATCGAAAACTTCATCAGTTCAGAAAAACATGCATCAAGCACAATTGAAGTATTCGGAATTGATAATAAGCAGGAGGAGGCCGATTGAGACTCAACTAGTTGGTCTATAGTTAATTTCATTTTTTAATATCCATTCAAATGTCAGATATGAAGGAAAAAACATTTTACAAGAAACTCATCGATAATAACAGGAAGTGGGTTAAAGAGAAATTGGGAGGTGATCCTGAATTCTTCAAAAAACTGGCCGATGGCCAATCTCCACCCGTACTTTGGATCGGTTGTGCTGATAGTCGCGTACCTGCAAACGAGATCATTGGGGCACAACCAGGTGAAGTTTTTGTGCACAGGAATATTGCCAATATGGTCATTCCAACAGATATGAGCATGCTAAGCGTGCTTGATTACGCGGTGAATGTGCTCAAAGTACGCCACGTGATCGTATGCGGTCATTATGGTTGTGGAGGTGTGAAAGCTGCCATGGGAAATCAATCTTACGGCATCATTGACAACTGGATCCGTCACATCAAAGATGTTTATCGGTTTCATCAGGACGAGTTAGAACTGATGGACGATGAACATGATGGCCGTTTCAATCGATTTGTGGAGTTGAATGTTCGGGAGCAAGTGCACGATTTGGCCAAAACATCCATTGTGCAAACCGCTTGGCACAATGGACAGGAACTACATCTACATGGTTGGGTCTATGGTGTTGGTTCGGGTGTTGTAAAGGACCTAGAAGTGAACCTAAGCTCCAATTCGATGCTTGACGATGTCTATCAGCTCAAATTCTGAGTTTAGATCTGATGAAAGAGAAAAGGGCACCAATCGGTGCCCTTTTTTATTCCAGTCAATAAAGAGGATTATTTACGAATGACTGAATAACTGTAAATCGAATTCGGAAGCACAAAATACCGATCGTTCACCTCAGAAAGTTCGAGCAACTCATAGCGTCTCAAAATGAAGTTTGATGCGTTGGAAAGTGCAACATTTTGATCATACAGATAATCCTCATCAAAAATGATGGAAACCGCAGAGTCAGGACTTTGCATGGCCGAAAGCAGTAACGATTCAATTGGATAGGACCAACCGATACGTGTGAATTCAGTGGTAATGTTTTCCGTTAGAAGTATCATTTTTCCAGCGTGGTCTGCTCTTGCTAGATCAACAAATTCACTCATCTGAATCGTTCGTTCTTTGAGCGTGTTTCCTTCTTGGCGGATGTCGTTCAGACGGATGGCTGAGAAGATGATGATCACACTTCCGATGACCGATTTCCATTTCGGATCGAGATAATTCCAAGCCATCGAAATACAGAAAAGACAAATGAATGTCAGCGGCAAATAGCACGATTCGGAATAGCGTCCAAACTCGTTTCGGTGCAAGGTCAAGTTGATGAAAACAACGAATCCGATGGCGAATAGAACGATGATGAACGCGTGTGCCTTCAGTCCTTTTCTTACGAATATAAAAGCACCGATCATCAAATATAGAAGGCAGTCGTAATAGTTGATAACCAGCATTTTAACCAATGTGGTTAGATATGCTGGTTCAAGTAATTCGGAGATTCCCTGTTCGCTGTTCTGTTGTGCATTGGTCACCTTTCCAGCCTCATAATCGCTGAACGTGGCAAACTTGAACAGCACCACCGCAACCATAAGAAAGATGGCAGCGCCCAACTGTTTTACAGGAAGTTGTTTGGTATTCCATCGGTAAACAAGGATCAACAGAAAACCGATGAAATTTTCGGGATGACTGAAGAGAATGCTGGTGCTGATAGTGAGTAAAAGCAATTGGTTTTTCCAGCCATGGATCTTACCAATTGATAGCCGATGATCCAGCCAAACCAACAGAATAAGTCCGTACCACAGTTCCAACATCGGACTAAAGAACAGATTGGTGTAAGCCGTGAATTGCAGCAACAGGATAAAGAGTCCGTGCGCAGCACTTCGGTGTGTGAAATAAATGTTGTGAAACAGTAGGTACGAGAAGAGTACGTGACCTACGGAATAAAGGAGAATCAAGGCAGACAACGACAGACCTAAATACGAACCCAAAAGCGGCAGCAATTCAGAAATAGCCAACACAAAGCGCTGATGATCTACCTGCGGAAAACCCTGATTGATGGTGTGAAACAGATAATACGAAGCATCTGCGTAAAGCCGTTCTTGCTTGTAGACGATGGCAAGGAGAAACACGATGGCCCAAGCAATTTTGAAAACGTTGGTTTCAATTGCATGCTGTAAAGATTGACTTTGAATGTTCATTCCAATCAGTTGAACAGACCGTATTTGAGGATGCAATAAATAGCACGCAATCCATCTTTGTAACCGATCTTCTTGCCATCTTCTCTGCTTCGGCTGATGTAAGAAATGGGAACTTCATGGAATTCGGCCTTCTTGTGTGCCAGTTTTGCGGTTATTTCCGGTTCAAATCCAAAGCGATTTTCTTTGAGTTCCAACGATTTTGCCAAACTTGAATCAATCAGTTTGTAACACGTTTCCATGTCCGTAATGCGCGTACCGTTCACCACATTTGATAGCGCACTGAGAAAAACATTGGCAACGTAGCTGCTTCTTACAAATGCCGCTTTGCTCTGCTCCGTTAGCAAACGCGAGCCGTAAACGATCTGGCATTTTTCATCAATCGCTTTTTTCAATAGAAGATTGATGTCCTCGGGATCGAGTTCGAGGTCTGCATCCTGAAAGATCAGGAAATCTCCTGTGGCAAGTTCAATGCCTTTCCTTACGGCAGCGCCTTTTCCCATATTCACAGGTTGACGATAGAAAACCACTTGGCTGTTGGTTGAACAAAAGACACTGATGATGCTGTTTGTTCCATCGCTGGAATGATCGTCTATTACCAGAATTTCCTTTTCGATGCCGTTTATCAATTCAAGAGAAACCATCTTTTCGAGAACGGAAAGCATGGTCAATTCTTCGTTGTAAGCAGGAATGATGATGGAAAGTTTCTGAACCATAGCGCAAGGCGAACGTACTCAAACTTTTTGAATGCCCTGAAGCCGATCGGTCTAGGTTTTATCAAATGGCAAGCTCAGAGCAACTGATAACTTTGCCGCAAATTGGAACATGAGTAAAATCGTTGCAGCATACACTCGATCGGAAGAAAAAGCTCACACTATTTCGCACTTCATAGGATTGGTTTTGGGCATTCTGGCCTGTGCATTTCTGATCATGAAAACCGCAGACCTGAATGTTTGGGGACGAGTAGGAGTTTGGGTCTATTCCATTTGCCTCTTTATGTCTTATGGAACTTCCACATTGTATCATGGTTCGATGGATGAACACAAGAAGATATTGTACAAAAAACTCGATCACATCAGCATCTATTTCCTCATTTCTGGAAGCTACACCGTTCTCATCCTCAATAGACTGATGAACTCAGAAGGCTACTTTTTTCTCGCGGCACTTTGGGCAATGACGGCAGTGGGTATTTGGTTCAAAGCAAGGTATGTGCATCGTTTCAAAGTGTTCTCTACTGTTATCTACGTGTTGATGGGCTACATCATGCTCTTGGATCCTTGGCTATTTTTCGGTGTCTTGAATCGCCACGCAAAGATTCTTCTCGTTTTCAGTGGATTCTTCTACACGGTTGGAGCTGGATTTTACCTCTGGAAATCTAAGAAATGGACGCATTTCATTTGGCACATTTTCGTGATCATAGCTGCATCATTGCACTTTGCGGCTGTGTATGTTGAATTGCTCTGAAGCTTCAGATATACCTGTGTCTGGTGCCGAATATCAATTATGTTAATGATGTGTTAAAGCCTTAGGTGCTGCTTGTCTATTCACATACTTTTGCCCCCGAATTAGAAATAGCATATTGAAAAACAAAGCGGTACAGATATTCCTCTTACTTTTTGTTGGGGTGTTTGTGTTCAATCAAGTGGCTGATCTGGTTCATCTACATCGTAAGGACACTGGTTCTTACTGTTGCGAAACAAACGAAGTAGAAGAAATCGTAGAATTCGGTTCTCGATTAAGGACCCATGACTCGCACAGTCTTCTCCTTTACGCCTTTCAATTCAATTATTTTTCCCTTGAGCTATTGAATTCCGAGAATTCGGTGCTTACTTCAGTAGGTTCTCGCGCCTTTTTTCCGCACGCCATGCACGTGCCCATTTACTTGGAAAAGCGAAATTTTCTGATCTGATACCCTTTTTGATAGATGGTCTGAACCCAGACCACATGCTATGTTCCTGCTGACCAGGAATAGGCAGATGCCGTTCCATTTTCCGTGGAATAGCCCCCGATCACTGTCGTACATGCTCTATGCACGACCCAGTTTAAAACACAATTACCCGATAATGAAAACCATTGAATCCATGTCAAAAATTTCTGCATTCCTTGGCCTTATAGCTGTTGTAGGACTTGCAAGCTGCCATACCAAAAAACACCATCAAGAAGAAAAGACAAGATATCTTGTCACAGCACCGGTAAAGATGGACACGCTCACAACCCGCGAATACGTGTGTCAGATCCACGCCATTCAGCACATTGAACTGCGAGCATTGGAGCGTGGATATCTGAAGGGCATTTTCGTTGATGAAGGCCAGGCCGTCAAAAAAGGGCAGATCATGTTTCAGGTGATGCCCAATCTTTATGAAGCGGAGTTGCAAAAGGCGCAAGCGGAGGCAGATTTTGTTGAGATTGAATATCGGAATACCAAGATTCTGGCGGACAGCAATGTGGTTTCTCCGAATGAATTAGCGCTTGCCAAGGCAAAACTTGATAAGGCCAAAGCTGAAGTATCATTGGCCAAAGTGCATCTTGGTTTCACCGAGGTACGTGCACCATTTGATGGCATCATGGATCATTTTCACGTACGACTAGGAAGTTTGTTGGATGAAGGTGAATTGCTCACCGAGTTATCTGATAATAGCCAGATGTGGGTCTATTTCAATGTTCCTGAAGCTGAATACTTGGATTACATGGGCGATTCTAAAGAAGAGAATGGTAAAATCGTCCGATTGGTGATGGCCAATGGGAAGCAATTTGATCAAGTAGGAACGATCACCACCATCGAGGCTGATTTCGATAATCATACTGGGAACATTGCTTTCCGAGCCACTTTTCCCAATCCAAAAAAGCTGTTGCGACATGGCGAAACAGGAAACATCCTCATGGATACGAAGCTGGAAAACGTTTTACTTATTCCGCAGAAGGCCACCTTCGAAGTATTGGACCAACGCTTTGTGTTCGTGATCGGAGATGATGGCGTTGCGCATTCAACCAAGATCAAGGTCGGGGCCGAATTGCAACATCTATTTGTGGTAACAGATGGTCTGAAAGAGACTGACAAAATTCTGCTGGACGGTATCCGCAAGGTGAAGAATGGCGAAGAGATCGCATTCAAATTCGCTCGACCAGATTCAGTAATGACGCATCTGGGCATGTACTCAGAGTAACACGAACCCCAAAAACAACTGATCATGTTCAGTAAATTCATACATAGACCTGTCTTGGCGATAGTCATTTCGGTCATCATCATATTCGTTGGGGCATTATCAATCAATCAACTGCCGAAATCGCAGTTTCCAGAGATTGCACCAACAACGGTCAATATTTTCATCGCATTTCCTGGTTCGAGTGCGGATGTACTGACAAAATCAACCATCATTCCGTTGGAAACCGCCATTAACGGTGTTCAGGGAATGAGATACATCGCTTCCGATGCCACAAGTGCGGGCGAAGGAACCATCCGTGTGATCTTTGAGCCTGGGGTCGATCCAAACGAAGCTGTAGTAAGGGTAAAGACCCGTGTGGATCAGGTCATGCCCTTGCTCCCACCTTTGGTTCAAAGAGAGGGAGTTATCATCACGCCCGTTCAGCCAAGTATGCTTATGTACGTCAACCTTTTTAGCAAAGGTGAAGGAAAGACCACAGGTGTGGATGAGAAATTCCTCTACAACTACGCTTATACCAAGATGATTCCTGAGCTACAGCGTATTACGGGTATTGCTCAGGCACAGATTCTTGGTAGTAGGAAGTATGCCATGCGTATTTGGTTGAAGCCAGATAGAATGCGTGCCTATAGCATCTCTGCCGAAGAAGTTCTAGAAGCCATGCAAGAGCAAAGCGTCATTGCCCGCCCAGGTAGATTAGGCCAGAGTTCGGGAATTGAGGCACAATCACTTGAATATGTGCTTGTTTATCAGGACCGATTCAACGAAGCAGATCAGTACAGGAACATCATTATCCGAGCCAATGAGGCTGGAGAGCTCATCAAACTGCAGGACATTGCAGACGTGGAGTTGGGAAGTGAATTCTTCGATATCTATTCCAATCAGGACGGTAATCCATCTTCTTCCATCGTGTTGAAACAGACCATGGGAAGTAATGCCAGTGAGGTTATCGAAAATGTAAAGCTGAAGTTGGAGGAGTTGGAAAAGGACATGCCTCCGGGGCTTGAGTATCAGATCAGTTATGACGTATCTAAGTTCTTGGACGCATCGATGGAGCAGGTACTTCACACGCTGCGAGATGCTTTCTTACTAGTTGCTCTTGTTGTGTTTCTCTTTTTGGGAGATTGGCGCTCCACGTTGATTCCGATCATCGCGGTGCCTGTTTCCTTGATCGGTGCATTTTTCGTGATGCAGCTCTTCGGTCTATCTGTCAACCTTATCACCTTGTTTGCTTTGGTATTGGCCATTGGTATTGTGGTGGATGACGCGATTGTGGTCGTGGAGGCCGTCCACGCCAAGATGGACGAGAACAAGGACATGACGCCCTACAAAGCCGTACAAGTGGTGATGGGAGAGATTGGTGGAGCCATCATCGCCATCACATTGGTCATGGTTTCGGTGTTCATACCGATCTCATTCATGACAGGGCCTGTAGGTGTTTTCTACCGACAGTTTTCCATCACCATGGCGGGTGCGATCATCCTTTCGGCCATCGTGGCTTTGACGCTTACCCCTGTTCTGTGCGCTATGCTTCTGAAGAATCATCACGGTACGCACAGAAAAAAAACAATCATGGACCGATTCATCGATTGGTTCAATCGTGGCTTTGAAAAACTAACGGGCCGATACATCCAAATTCTGAATGTCATCGTTATGCGAAGGGCATTGACCTTTGGGGTATTGATCGCCTTTTGCGTTGGAATCTACTTCACCAGTGAGGTGCTGCCTGCAGGTTTCATTCCAAGCGAGGATCAAGGAACCATTTATGCCATCATTCAAACACCTCCAGGTTCCACACTAGAACGCACGAATCAAGTGGCCCAAGAACTTCAAAGAATATGTGAGGAGATTGATGGGGTTGAATCGGTTTCTTCCTTGGCAGGGTACGAGATCATGACCGAAGGTCGTGGATCCAACGCTGGAACATGTCTCATCAACTTGAAACCATGGTCAGAAAGGCATCATTCGGTGCTGGAGATCATGGAAGAATTGGAGGAGGAATCAAAAAATCTGGGCGCGGTCATCGAGTATTTTGAACCACCTGCGGTACCTGGTTTCGGTTCATCCGCAGGTTTCTCGCTGCGTTTGTTGGACAAGACGAATGGTACCGATTATCATGAATTCGAGCGCATCAATAATGAGTTTATGGATGCATTGCGCGAGCGCAAAGAGTTGACGGGTCTGTTCACATTCTACGCTGCCAATTATCCGCAGTACGAGCTTATTATAGACAATAAGGCTGCAATGCAGAAGGGAGTTTCCATCGGCAAAGCCATGGAAAACCTGAATATTCTTATCGGTAGTACCTACGAACAGGGCTTCATCCGTTTTGGTCGATTTTTCAAGGTTTATACGCAGGCAGCTCCAGAATATAGGAGATTGCCATCTGACCTCCAGAACTTGTACGTGAAGAACGAGGAAGGCGACATGGTACCTTATTCATCCTTTATGAAATTGGAGAAAAGGTTGGGGCCGAATGAGATCACGCGCTACAATCTTTACAATTCAGCCGCTATCCGAGGGCTTTCATCCAAGGGCTATACCAGCGGTGATGCCATCAATGCCATCCGCGAAGTAGCGCAGAAGAATCTGCCTAGAGGTTATGACATTGACTGGGAAGGACTTTCCTATGACGAGTCAAAGCGAGGAAATGAGGCGATCTACATTTTTGCCGTGGTACTGATTTTCGTTTACCTCGTGCTTGCCGCACAATACGAGAGTTTTGTACTTCCGCTGGTAGTTCTGCTTTCGCTTCCGATGGGTGTGTTCGGTTCGTTCTTTTTGCTTCAGGCATTGGGATTGGCAAATGACGTGTATGCACAGATCGGACTCATCATGCTCATCGGTCTGTTGGGTAAGAATGCCGTTTTGATCGTGGAGTTTGCTGTGCAGAAACAGCGGGAAGGAGGAACGGTTCTCGAAGCTGCCATTGAAGGGGCAAGAGCCCGTTTCCGACCAATCTTGATGACATCCTTCGCTTTCATCGCAGGATTGATTCCGTTGGTGGTTGCAACAGGAGCTGGAGCTATTGGCAACAGAACAATCGGTTCATCAGCCATGGGTGGTATGCTTGTCGGAACACTTTTCGGTGTATTGGTCATTCCTGGTCTCTACTACATTTTTGCCAGTATGATTGAGGGCAAATCACTGATCCAGGGACAACGACACGAACCAGTTTCTGAGGAATTCATCCGAATCAATGAATCGGAAGATGAATCGAAAAACAGGTTCCAGCGAATGAATGCACGTCTGCGTGAGCTTATCAAAAGAAACAGAGGCCGCTCATCAAAAAACAAGAACAATGAATCAGATAAATAAATATCTAGTAGTAGGCGGTCTGCTGATGCTGTTGTCTTTGACATCATGCATTCCAACGCTGAATTTAAGGACGGAGAACCGTACGGTCCCTGGAAGTTACAGCGACTCTCAAGACACCACGAATACAGCACAGCTCAAGTGGAAGGAGTTCTTCACTGACTCTTATTTGAATGCGCTTATTGACACTGCTCTGAGCAATAATCAGGAGTTGAACATCCTTTTGCAGGAGATAAACATTGCCAATAACGAAGTGAGGGCGAGGAAGGGTGAATACCTTCCCTCGGTGAATTTCGGTGCCGGTGCTGGCATTGAAAAGGTTGGAAAATACACCAGTCAAGGGCAAAGTGACCTGAACCATGAGTACGAACCTGGTAAGGAAGTGCCTGTTCATTTGCAGGATTACATGCTCGGATTCTTCGCTTCTTGGGAGATTGACATTTGGAAGAAGTTGCGGAATGCCAAGAAATCTGCATACCTCCGTTACCTGTCAAGTATTGAGGGCAAGAATTTCATGGTGACACACCTCGTGTCTGAGATTGCCAATTCGTATTACGAGTTGATGGCTCTTGACAATGAGTTGGAGATCGTGCAGCAGAACATCGATATTCAGACGAATGCGTTGAGGATCGTGAAGCTTCAAAAGCAAGCAGGGCAGGTGACTGAGCTGGCGGTAAAGAAGTTTGAAGCCGAAGTTTTCAAGAATCGAAGTCATCAGTTTGAGATTCAGCAAGAGATCGTTGAAGCGGAGAACCGCATCAATTTTCTTGTGGGAAGGTTTCCGCAGCCCGTTGCTCGGAATTCTCAAGGCTTCAACGAATTGTTGCCTGCTTCGATCTATGCAGGCATTCCGTCTCAGTTGCTCGAGAACCGTCCAGATGTGAAACAGGCTGAGTTGGCATTGGCCGCAGCCAAGTTGGACATCAAGGTGGCAAAGGCTGATTTTTATCCTTCATTGAGCATAAGGGCAGGAGTAGGGCTGAATGCATTCAATCTAAAGTATTTCATCACCAATCCGCAATCGATACTCTATAATGTAGCTGCGGATCTGATGGCTCCGTTGGTGAATAGGAACGCAATAAAGGCCAAATATTTCACTGCCAATTCTAAACAGATACAGGCAGTATTTGAATATGAACGCACGATTTTGGGAGCTTACACAGAGGTTGCCAACAAGCTTTCTAAAATTGACAATCTCGAAAAGAGCTACGATCTGAAATCACAGCAAGTGGAGGCACTCACGCAATCCATCGATATTTCTACGGGACTGTTCAAATCAGCACGAGCAGATTACATGGAAGTGTTGATGACGCAGCGTGATGCACTTGAATCGAGAATTGAACTGATTGAAACCAAGCAGAAACAGATGAATGCCATGGTTAATGTTTATCAAGCTTTGGGCGGTGGTTGGAGATAGGGGTATTATCAGAAAGGTTTTGCTCTGTGATCGGTCTGGAAGAGGGTCATCGACAATTTCCGGAAATTGGCAAACTCTTTCCTTAAGGGGCCTTTAGTATATGCTTATATTTAATCGTATCGGTTGATTCAATGTGTTTTAGGAATGTCGGTAGTAATATCTGAACATCTGTTGATCAAATAGTCAAATTGCATGATCTTAGTTTTTATTATCCTCATTCCAATACTTGGTTCAGTTATAACTTCAGTTCTGAAGTCTAACAAGGATCTATACCATATCATATTGATGGTATTGTCATCAATTAATATCCTATTGTTAGCATTAAGTGTAGGAGAAAATGATGTGTTTCATGTGTATGGATTCGTGTATTTCTACATAGACAAGCTCAGTTGGTTTTTTGCTCTTCTCATTAATGTAATGTGGCTCATTACGGTGATTTATTCTCATTCATTTTCAGCGTATCATTTTCAGAACAAAACGAGAAAATTCTATGTGTTCTTCAATTTGGTGGTAAGTGTATTACTTATGAATGTGTTTGCGGGAAATACTCTTACAATGTTTTTGTTCTATGTCTTAGGG